>NZ_JBEXPJ010000005.1:0-121659 GCF_040611995.1 Lentzea sp. NPDC006480 | reverse complement strand
GAAGCGGGCCTGGAACTCCAGCTCGTCCGCCACGCGCTGGTCGGCGCTCGCGCTGTTCTTCTGCTCCCGGACTGCGCTACGGTCAGACGGGGTTGAGCAGGCAGCCCGCGAGACGGTCGTACCGTCCTTTGAGAGGTTGCTGCATGCTCACCCCCGATGATGTTCCTTTCCGCACCAGCAGAGAGAGCGTGGGCGCCGCAGTAGTCGTGCACGTTGCCGGCGAGCTGGACCGCGTGACGGCAGACGAGTTGTCCGGCTGTCTGACCGAGGCCGTGGAGTCCGTGAATCCGCCCGCACCCGTGGTGGTCGACCTGACCGAGGTGACCTTCCTCGGCGCGTGCGGCATCTCCTTGCTGCTCGATCACCAGGACCTCTGCCTGCGCAGGGGCAGCGCGCTGGTGGTCGTCGCGAACACTCCCGCCGTGCTGCGGCCGCTGCAGGTGCTGGAGCTGATGAACGTGCTGGGAGTGCGGTCGTTCCTGCCGGAGTTCACGTCGTCGGAGGTGTCCGGCCTGGCGTGATCGGTCCGCAAAGGATCTGAGGAGGAACGCCGACGGACGACCTCGCTGACGACCGCGCGGAGGATCGCGCGTACGAGATGCTCGCGACCCTGCTCGAGGACAGCCACCTCGCCACCCTGGAGCGGTTGCCCGAGCTCGTCGGGAAGCGTGCGGCCGCCGTCGGGCTGTCGGAGATCCTGATCATGCTCGCGGACCTGCGCGAGGAGACGCTGGTCGCGCTGCATCCCGCGGAGAAGCACTCCTTCCCGGTGGACGCGAGCATGGCGGGCAGGGCGTTCCGCGACTTCACGCTGATCGCGACCGCGCGCAACGGCACGCAGCACTTCTGGGTCCCGTTGCTCGACGGCACGGAACGCCTCGGCGTGCTGGGCGTGGCCGCGGCGGACCGTTCGGAGTCCACCGTGGACCACGTGCGGGCGCTGGCGTCGCTGGTCGCGCTGATGCTGGTGAGCAAACGCCCGCACAGCGACACCTACCAGCGGCTCGTGAGGGCCAAGCCGATGGCCGTCGCCGCGGAGGTGGTGTGGCCGTTGATGCCGCCGCTCACCTTCGCCACGGACAACCTCGTGCTGACCGCCGTGCTGGAGCCCGCCTACGACATCGGTGGCGACGCGATCGACTACGCGATCGAGGGACAGGTCGTGCACCTGTCGATCTTCGACGCGATGGGACACGACCAGTCCGCGGGCCTGACGGTCGCGCTGGCGACCGGAACGTCCCGCAGCCACCGCCGGCGCGGCGCGAACCTGGTCGACATCAGCATCGCGGTGGACGAGGTGATCGGCGAGCAGTTCGGCGGGCAGCGGTTCGCCACCGGTGTGCTGGCCGAGCTCGACTTCCGCACCGGCGTGCTCACCTGGGTGAACCGCGGGCACCCGCCGCCGCTGGTGATCCGCCAGGGCCGCTGGCTGCGGCAGCTCCAGTGCCGTCCATCGCCGCCGATGGGCTTCCGGCTGCCCGCGTCACCGGTGCTGTGCCACGAACACCTAGAACCCGGTGACCGGCTGCTCTTCTACACCGACGGCATCGTCGAGGCCCGCGACAGCCACGGGCGCCAGTTCGGCCTGCGTCGGTTCGCGGACTTCATCATCCGCCGCGAGGCCGACGGCTGTCCGGCGCCCGAGACGTTGCGGCGCCTCATGCGGACCGTGCTCGACCACCAGCACGGACGGTTGCAGGACGACGCGAGCGCGCTTCTCGTGGAGTGGCAGCACAACCGCGAGAAGTCGCTGCTCGTGAAGACGCCTAACCGTGCCTGATCCAGCGCAGCACGACCCAGATCACGGCGATCCCGGCGAGGACGCCGAGCCCGGACCGCGCCGCGACCGCGCGCTCGGCGTTCTCCTGCTTGCGCAGCGCCTTGTCGTTCTTCATCCCGGCTGCTCCTAGAGCATCGGCGGCATCATGCGGTAGCTCTCGCTGTAGTACTCACCGGTGCGCCGCCGGTAGTCCTCGTGGTTGTCCGGGTCGTACTCGGGCGCGTTCTTGATCTGGTCCTTGGTGCGGTCCACGTAGACCTTGCGCTCGCCGTGGTCCACCCGTTGCACCACGCCTACGGGCAGGACCACGGTGCGCCCGAAGATCCACGGCCCGGTGGAGATCATCAGGCAGTCGTTCGGCACCTTGGCGTTGTCGTCGTCCACCTTGCCGATGCTGCCGTCGGTCGCCTCGACCTCGTAGCCGATCAGGCCGGTGTCGGGGCGCCGGGCGAGCTCGGCCTCGTCCGGACCGGGTTCCTCGTCGGCCCAGGACGGATCCCGCCACACCCACGGGACGAACGGGACTGGTTGCATCTCGGCCTCCTCTGTCCAGACCGGGGTACCCCGCTAGGCCTGGCCGAGGAACCTCTTCATCATGTCGATCTGCGCGGCCCGCGACTTCTCGATGCGATCCGCGAGGTCCTTCACCTCCTTGTGCGCACCGCTGCCGGACTCCCAGCGCGCCAGCTGCAGGGCGTCGTCCTGGTGCGCGATCATGACGTTGAGCAGCCGCTGGTCGAACTCCTTGCCGTGCAACGACTGCAGCCGCGCGACCTCCTCGGGTTTGGTGCGCCGCATGCCGCCGTGGCCCGCGTGCGAGTCCACCGGAGCTGTCAACGGCTCGTGCCAGGAGCTCAACCACTCCTTCATCGTGCCGATCTCACCGGCCTGAGTGGACTCGATGGCGGCCGCGAGCATCCTCAGGTCCTCGGACGCGGCGCGGTCCTTCGCCAGTGCCACCATAGTGACGCCCTGCTCGTGGTGCGGGATCATCATCTGCAGGAACATCACGTCCAGCGGATCGCCGTGCAACGTGGTGCCCGGTTGCTCGACAGCACAACCGGACACCACGAGGGCGAGCAGCAGCAACAAGGTCCGCATCAGAGACGTTTCCACAGGGCCGGCGTGTTCGGCGGTTCCCACCCGGCGATGGCGGTGTGCGCGAGCTGGCACTCGTAGCCGACGCCGTTGTAGGTCACGCGGTTGCCGATCGCGTACGTCGTGCCCGCGGCCCACGTCCCGCTCGGAGGCGGGGCAGTGGTCGTGGTGGTGGGCGGCGGCGTCGGGTTGGTCGTGGTCGGGGGCGGGTTGGTTCCACCACCGAAGTCGACGTCCGAGCACGTGTAGAACGCCTCGGCGCTGCCCACGACCCGTTGCCAGATCGAGTAGATGAGGTGGCGGCCGGTGCGTTGCGGGATGTTCAGCGTCCAGTTGGTGAACGTCGTCGGGTTCTGGTTGTTGAAGGTCTGCAGGAGCACCAGGTCGGACCACCGCAGCGGCTGCGTCGGGCTCCAGCCCTGCCGGGTGATGTAGAACTCGAAGTTGCTGTTCGAGTGCGGTGCCGTGGCGTGGTAGGTCACCGTGAGCGGCCCGGCGGAGACGCGTTTGGCCGGCCAGTCGGCGCGTTGCAGGTCGAGGCCGCGGAACTTGTCGCGGCCCGCGCTGCACAGCTTGCCGTCCGGGATGAGCTCGCGGTGCCGGCCGCCCGCGTCGAGCAGCGACACCTCGTTCCAGTCGTAGAACGCCTGCGTGCCACCGGCCGCGACGGCCGCCTTGCACGCGTCGGACTTGGGGTTCTCCGGGTTCTCCTGCTTGCACGTGTAGACGCGGCTGGCCGGGTCGGACATCGTGCCGTGGGCGCTGGCGGTCATCGCGGGCACGAGAAGTGCGGCGGCCAGAGCGGTGGTGGCGGTGAGACTCGCGAGAGCGAGCCGATTCCGTGCCTTCATTGCTCCTCCTGGCAGGCGGAGGCGGCGAACACAGAGGTGTTCGCGAGCGGGATCGGCGGCCCGGTTCACGAGTGTAAACAATTGGTCGGACCATTTCGTCCGCCAACCGAAGGAACCCGCCCGCCTGCCGGACACCCGCTTCTCGGGGCCGATCATTAGGCTTCAGCCCATGTCCGCCCCGAGACCCGACGACGCGCACGCGATCGATGAGCTGATCGCTCAGCTGCGCGCGCTCAAGGTCTGGGCGGGAAACCCGTCGTTGCGGACCATGGAGAAGCTGTCCGGGCTCGCCCGCAGCACGCTCGCCGACGCGTTGAGCCCACGCAGGAAGACCGTTCCGGCGCTGGAGGTATACCGCGGGCTGTTGCGGGCGTTCAGCGTGCCGGACGACGAAGCCGGGCCGTGGATCACCGCGTGGCGCCGGGTCCAGTCGGAACCGTCCCGCGCCTCGGCCGTCGTGCCGCGTCAGCTGCCCGCGGTGGTGCCGGGCTTCACCGGGCGCGCCAAGGCGTTCAAGGAGCTGACGGCGCTGCTGGAGGGCGGCAGCAGGCTCGCGGTGGTGTGCGGGATTCCGGGCGTGGGCAAGACGGCGCTGGCCGTGCAGTGGGCGCACCAGGTGGCGGCGAGGTTCCCGGACGGACAGGTCTACCTGGACCTGCGCGGCTACTCGGCCGGGCCGCCGGTCACCCCGGACCAGGCTCTGGCGCTCGCGATCCGGGCGTTCGGCGTGCCGGGTGAGGACATCCCGTTGCAGCAGGACGCGATGATCGGCATGTACCGGTCGTTGACGTCGGACAAGCGCGTGCTGGTGATGGTGGACAACGCGCCGAGCGCCGCACACGTCCGTCCGCTCGTGCCGGGTGGGCCGGGCTGCATGACCGTGGTGACGAGCCGGGACCGCCTGGCCGGGCTGGTGGCGCGGGACGGCGCGCACCGGCTGGAGCTCGGCGTGCTCACGCCAGAGGAAGCCCCGGCCGTCGTGATCAGCGTGCTGGGGCCGGAACGGGTGCTGCGCGAGGAGGACGCGGTCGACGAGCTGGTCCGGCTGTGCGGTTATCTGCCGCTGGCGCTGCGGATCACGGCCGCGAACCTCGCCGATCGTCCACATCAGACGATCGCGGAGCTGATGGCAGAGCTGACCGCGGGCGACCGGCTGACCGCGCTGGAGATCGAGGGCGACTCGGACGCGGCGGTGCGCACGACGTTCGACCACTCCTACGCGGCGCTCGATCCGGTGGCGCGGATGTTGTTCCGCCGCATGGGTGTGGCGCCGGGCCCGGACCTGCCCGCGCGGGCCGCCGCGGCGCTGCTCGACCGCCCGGAGGCCGACTCGGCGCTGCGCACGCTGGTGGCCGCGCATCTGGTCGAGGTCAAGGCGGCCGGTCGCTATGGACTGCATGATCTGCTCCGCCTTTATGCCCGTGAGCGTTACGCAGCAGAAGAAACCACCGCCGGGTCGATCGACCGGCTCCATTCGCAGTACCTGGAAATGGCCGTTGCCGCGGCGCGCGCGGTGCGTCCGGACTTCTCGGTGCTCGCGTCCGTGAGTCCACAGCAGACGTTCGCCGGCGCCACCGAGGCCCTGCAGTGGTTCGACGCCGAGCGCGCGACGCTGGTGTCGATGATCGAACAGGCTGGCGCGCCGATGGCGTGGCTGCTCACCGACGCGTTGCGCGGCTGCTACTGGCTGCGCCGCCACACCGCGGAATGGCTGGCCGTCGCACGCGTGGGCCTGGCCGCCGCCGACGGTGATCCGAGTGCGTCCGCCGCGATGCACCTGTCGCTCGGCACCGCGCACTGGGGAGCGGGCGACCACCGTGCCGCCGCCACGCACTTCGAGCACGCGGTCGAGTTCAGCCGGGCGGCGGGGGACAGGTTCCGCGAGTTCAGCACGCTCGGCAACCTCGGCGGTGTCCACGCGGAGCTGGGGCAGCTGGAGGAGGCGGCGGACTGCTTCCGCCGCGAGCTCGCCTACTACACAGAGACCGGGGACACGGCCCGGCGCGCGCGTTCGCTCGGCAACCTCGGGCTCACCGAGATGCGGCTCGGCCGGTTGGTCGAGGCGGCGGCCGACCTGGAGCTGGCCGTCGAGTTGCGCGAGGAGATCGGCGAGACCCGATCCGCCGCGAACTCGTTGGGCGCGCTCGGCGTCGTGCACCGGTACCTCGGTGAACTCGGGCAGGCCGCGCACTTCCTGGAGCGCGCGCGGCAGCTCAACCACGACCACGAGGACCGGGTCAGCGAGGCGGCCGCGCTGGACGACCTCGCCCGCGTGCACCGCGACGCCGGGCGGGCCGCCGACGCGCTGCGGTGTGCGGAGCAGGCGTTGTCGCTCGCCAAGGGCTCCGGCCGGGTGGAGATCGACGCGTTGATCACCGTCGCGTCGGTCCGCGGCCGCCGCGACGACCTGCGCCGGGCGTGGCGGATGGCGGTCGCGATCGGGTACGGGCCGGGCGTGGCGGACGCGCTGGTCGAGCTCGCGTGGCTGGACCTCGCCGCCGGGGAGGCCGATGCGGCGGTGATCGACGCGGCAGAAGCGCACGAACGCGCGTCCGCCACCGGTCAGAGCATCCTCGCCGGCCTCGCGCTCGTGGCTCTGACCAGGGCGCATGAGGCCGCCGGTGACCTGGACGCGGCCGAGGAGGCACGACTGCGGGCGGCCGAGGTGCTGGCGAGCTCGGGGTACCGGGGCGTCCGGGATCGTCCGAACAGCTTGTGAAAGGCCGCGGGGCTTGATAGATCCGTGGTCAAAGGGGGCAAACATGAAGAAGCTGACTGTTGCGGCGGCTGCTGCGCTGGTGCTGGGGACGCTGGTCGCGCCGCTCGCCGAGGCCGGTACCGAACCTGTTTACGATCCCGGCGCGTCGGTGCCGAGCAAGTTCTCGATGAGGCCGGAGAAGCCCGGCGCCGACGCGTACGTCGCCGGTTACTTCGTCGAGTACAGCGTGACGCTCGGCCTCGGGAGGTCCTACGTGAAGGACCTCGCGGACGACGGCCTGGATGTCAGCCTGTGGGTCCAGTACGGCAAAGACAGGCAGCCGGCGCACACGGAGCGGATCGCGACCGCCTCCGGGCCGAACGTCAGCCAGGCCGTCGAGTGGTCCTCGCCGGTCGGGGAGCACGTCGACTTCATCATGATGCGGCTGTGCGCCGGTTCTGGTGAGGACAACTGCGGCAAGTGGATGGGCTGATCATGAAGACTGTCGCGACTGCTGTTGCTCTGGTTCTGGGGGCGCTCGTGGCGCCGGCTGCTGCGGCAGACCCGGGGCCGGTCTACGACCCCGGCTCGGTGAAGGGCAGCGCCTTCACGATGTACACCGACTGGGGCGGCATCGGTGATGCGAAGGCCGTGGGCAAGTTCGTGGAGTACAGCGTGTCGCTGGGCGACGGAACCTACGTCCGGGACCTCGCGGACGACGGCCTCGACGTCCACCTGTGGGTGCTGTACGGCAAGACGCTGGACTACTCGCGCACCGAGGACATCGGGACCGTGTCGGGCCGCAACGTCACCAACGCCGTCCGGTGGACGTCTCCGGCGGACCTGCGTGTCGACTACCTGCGCCTGCGCCTGTGCTTCGGTCCCGGCGAGGAGAAGTGCTCCGGCTGGGAGGGCTGAGGTCCTGTCCGGCTGTCCGGATCTGTCCGGGGTCGTCCGAAGGTCTTTCCCGCTGAGGGCCCCGGGGCGACGCTTCCGGGGTGCTGAATTCGCTGATGCGCAGCCGGTCCGGCCTGGGGGTCTGGACCGGCCGCGCGGTACCGCCGTCCACTGTGATGCTGCCTCGGAGCAGCTGAGTCCGATGAGTTCCGGTCGCTGACCCGGTCCACCTCACATGGACCTGTACAGCGTGATGTGTGTGAGTGACCTCGCCAGGTCGCTGGCGTGGTACCGCGAGGTGTTCTTCGGGCGCACGGCCGACGAGGTCATCGGCGAGGAACACCTGTGGCGGGTGGGGGAGAACGCCTGTCTCGTGATCGACGCGCGCGACGTGAGGGCCGCGCGCGTCGGCGGGTCCATGGTCACGTTCGGGGTGAGCGGGGCGGAGTTGTCCTCGGCGTTGGCGAGGTTCGCGTCGCACGGCGTGGCGCACGGCCCGGTCGAGACCTACTCCAACGGCGTCCAGCACGTCGAGGTGCTGGACCCCGACGGCAACAGCCTGTCTTTGGCCGCCGTTCCTTAACCTCGGCGTTCGTCCTGGTTCATCTGGCGGGGCAACTCGTCCGGCATGGACGTACTGGTTGTCGTCGTCGTGGTGACCGCGTTGGTGTTCGACTTCACCAACGGCTTCCACGACACCGCGAACGCGATGGCCACCTCGATCGCGACCGGCGCGCTGCCGCCACGGGTCGCGGTCGCGGTGTCCGCGGTGCTGAACCTGGTCGGCGCGTTCCTGTCGATCGAGGTCGCGCAGACCATCTCGAACGGGCTGGTCGACGAGACGCGGATCGGGCCGGCGGTGGTGTTCGGCGGGCTGGTCGGGGCGGTGGTGTGGAACCTCGCGACGTGGCTGCTGGGGCTCCCGTCCAGTTCGTCGCACGCCCTGTTCGGCGGGCTGATCGGCGCGACCTGGGTGGCTGCCGGTGCCGACGCCGTCCGGTTCACCGCGGTGGTCGAGAAGGTGCTGGTGCCCGCCGTCGCCTCGCCGTTGATCGCCGGGCTGGTCGCGGCTATCGGCACCTTCATCGCGTACCGGCTCACGCGTGGCGCGCGCACTGCGACTCGTGGGTATCGGTACGGGCAGATCGCGTCGGCCTCGCTCGTATCGCTCGCGCACGGCACCAACGACGCCCAGAAGACGATGGGTGTCATCACGCTGACCCTGATCACAGCCGGTACGTTGCCCGCCGGTGCTTCGCCGCCGCTGTGGGTGATCCTCTCGGCGGGTACGGCGATCGCGCTGGGCACGTGGCTGGGCGGCTGGCGGATCATCCACACGATGGGGCGCCGGATCACCGACGTCGAGCCCGCTCAGGGATTCGCGGCCGAGACCAGCGCCGCCGCCGTGATCCTCACGTCCTCGCAGCTGGGGTTCGCGCTGTCGACCACGCACGTGTGCGCGGGCGGAGTGGTCGGGTCCGGGGTCGGCAAGCGGCTGGCCGACGTGCGGTGGACCGTCGCCGGGCGGATGGTCGTCGCCTGGGCGCTCACCCTGCCCGCCGCGGCGCTGGTCGGTGCGCTGGCCGGTGAGACCGCTTCCACGGGGACCCTCGGCGTGCTCGTGGTGGCCGTGATCGGCGCTGTGGTCGGTGCCGCGGCCTGGATCCTGTCCCGCCGCAATCCCGTCGGCGCGCACAACGTCTGAGGAGGCCTGCTGTGCACATCAACTGGTCAGGGCTGGGCGAGGTGTTCGCCGTCTCGCTGGTGCTCGGAGTGGGCATCGTGACGTTGTTCTCGGCGGGGTTGGCGGTGGCGGATCGTGGTCATCGGGTCGTACCCGCGGTGAGTTTCGCGGCGTGTGCGGCATTGGTCGGGTACGGCATCTATCTGGTGGCCGTGCACTGAGTGAACGTTCCACATGCGGTCTGCATCCTTTTGCGACAAGACTGGACGCCATGACGACCGATCCGACCGTTGAAGCGTTCATCGCCGCCGTGAACGCGGGCGACAGGACCGCCCTCTTCAACCTGCTCACGCCGGACGCCACGATGTCCGACGACGGCACGGACCGCGACCTCCGCGCGTGGACCGCCAAGGAGATCTTCGACGACAACGGCCACATGGTGGTCGAATCGTCCTCCGACGGCGGAAAGTCCCTCATCATCCGGTACCGCAACGACACCTGGGGCGAGATGCGCACCTACTGGAGATTCGTCGTAGAGTCCGGGAAGGTGAGCCGCTTCGAGACGGGACAGGCGTAGATGACTGACGAGAACGTGCTGGGCCGCATCAACGAGCTGGTCGATGAGGAGCACCGGCTGCGCGAACGCGTGGTGGCCGGCGAGATCTCGACCGCCGAGGAACACGACCGGCTGCGTGCCCTGGAAGAAGCTCTCGACCAGTGCTGGGACCTGCTGCGCCGGCGTCGCGCGGCCCGGTCGCAGGGCTTGCCGGCGGACGAGGTTCCCCCGCGCCCGGTGGGCGAGGTCGAGGGGTACCTGCAGTAGACCGCGCTCACTGGCCCTTGGTGTCGCGGAAGATGATCCAGCGCATGACGCTGTACATGAACGCGGCCTCGCAGGCGCCGGCGACGACGCGCGAGAGCACGTACTGCAGGCCGAGCGCGGTCAGCGCGCTGCCGACACCCAGGATGAACGCCAGGTAGTTGAGCAGGATCGCGACCGCGTAGAGGCCCGCCTGCGGGCCGACCGGGGCGTGCGAGCGGAAGTTCAGCGCGCGGTTCAGGACGAAGCTGAGCCCGAACGCGAGCACGTACGCCAGGGTGAACGCGATCGGCACCGGCAGGCCCAGGCCGCTGCGGAACATCATGAGCAGCACCAGGTCGATGCCGAACGTGCACCCGTTGATGATCACGAAGCCCAGGAAGCTCGGCGCGACGACCCGCGACAAGCCGAACGGCAGCCACCTCACCACAACTTCCATCAGCGCGTGGAACCGCTGTCCGAAGTCTTTTCTGTTGTCACTCAAGGTGGAAGATTCCCCGCCGGTCATGGCACGACAGTGCCACGACGGCGAGGGGGGAATCCGACGAATCGCCCACGGCTCGTCAGCCTGTCCGCAGGTGTTCAGCCCCCGTTCACCCGGCGCCACCGGGTCGGGCTCATGTTGTGCACCTTGCCGAACGTCCTGGCGAAGTACCCGGCATCCGGGAACCCGACCTGCCGCCCGATGTCGCCGACCGGCAGTTCCGTGACGGCCAGCAGCCGCCGCGCCTGCACCATCCGGCGCTCGGTGATCCACTCCTGCACCGTCCGCCCGGTCCTGCGCCGCACGGTCGACGTGAGATGGCCGGGAGAGATGCGGACAGCGGCCGCGACCTCCCGCAGCGACAACGGTTCCGGGTACCGGCGCTCGATCACGTCGAACACCTCGGCCAGCAGTGGTTCGGCGTTCTCGCGCAGGTCGCCGACGACGTCCGCGGCCAGCCGGGACACCCCGACGAGCAGCAGGACCAGGTGCGCTGACACCGCCTCCCGGTAGCCCTCCTGGCGATGCGTCAGCTCCTGGTGAAGCGTTTCGATGCGGGCGGTCCACTCCTGTCGAAACGGTTCGGGCACCTTGAGCCGCAACGCACTCGTCGCGCCGCCGTGGACGAACGGGAACAGCAACGGGTGGGTGCGCCATGCCAGGTGTGCGCCGGGGGTCTCCGGGCCGAGCGCGTCGGCCGTGAAGAACACGCCCCAGCCCTGCGAGCCCATCAGGTCGTCGGAATGGGCCTGGCCCATGACGTCGCCCGGCGCTATCACGAACAGGTCGCCCGCCTCGACGTGCCGGATGTGCTTGCCGGTGCGCACGATGCCGCCGTCCGCCGAGAAGAAGGCGATGCCGGGGAAGTCGTGCGAGTGGGCCTCGTGGGAGCCGTCCGCGATGGGATCGTGCCCGAGCCGCATGACCGCCACCGGCAGCTCGCCGGGCGCGGGCTGCCACGTGTAGGTCGCGGGCTCGTCATCCCTCATGGCCGTTCGTCGCGTGCGCACCGTCAAATCATCCCAGTCAAACCACGGATCGACACAGAAACGTTGCTGCAAGGACAGTCACAATGGGTTCATGGCCGAAACATCGTCCCAGGAGCGGGACTACCTGCCCGGTATGGGCAAGCACTACCTGCTGCCGTTCTACGACGTGCTGCACCGGGTGTCGGGGCTCGCGCGCGTGCACGACGAGATGGTCGCGCTGGCCGGGCTGCGGGACGGTCAGCGGGTGCTGGACGTCGGCTGCGGCACCGGGAACCTGTTGCGGGCGACCGGAAAGCGGCATCGAAACGTTTCGCTGACCGGCGTTGATCCCGACCTGAAGATGCTGGCGCGTGCCGAGGGCAAGCTCCGGCGGGCGGGGTTCACCGCACAGCTGGACCGCGGGTTCGCGCAGGAGCTGGCGTTCGAGGACGACTCGTTCGACGTGGTGTTCTCCAGCTTGATGTTGCACCACCTGGACACGCGGTCGAAGGACGAGATGCTGGCGGAGGTGCGGCGGGTGCTGCGGCCGGACGGCGTGCTGGTGCTGGCCGACGCGGCGGTGCACGACCACTCCCATCTCGGCCACAAACGCGGTGCGAGCGGGCAGATGCAGGAGCACCTGCACGACAACGTGGGGGACGCGGTGGCGAAGCGGATCGCCGCGGCCGGGTTCACCGTCGAGCCGACGCGGTTGCGGAAACTGCGGATGTTCGGTGAGGTCGGCATCGAGGTCGCGCGAGTCCGCTAGGGAACTGTCCATTCTCGACCGATTGAACACGCACAATGTTGCTTGGGCGCCAACAGTTCCGGTACTTCGCGAACTTGAGGGATCCCCGCGAACGTGAGCGTGTTCTCATCTACGCTGCGCGCCGTGACAGATGCGACGGGAAGTCTGGTGGCGCAGCGCTACCGGCTCGTTCAGGTGATCGGCACCGGCGGCATGGGCCGGGTGTGGCTCGGCCGGGACGAGGTCATCGGCCGTGAGGTGGCCATCAAGGAGCTGCTGCTGCCGGCCGGTCTGGACGAGCAGCAGCGGGCGTTGCTGTGCCAGCGCGCCATGCGTGAGGCGCAGCTCGCGGGGCAGCTGAACCACCCCGGCATCGTCACCGTGCACGACGTCGTCGAGTACAACGGCACGCCCATGATCGTGATGGAGTTCGTGCGCGGCGGTTCACTGGCCGACGCCATCAAGGCCCGCGGCGCGCTGCCCGTCGACCAGGTCTCCTACATCGCGAACGCGATGCTGAGCGCGTTGCGGGCGGCGCACCAGGCCGGGATCGTGCACCGGGATCTCAAGCCCGCCAACGTGTTGCTGTCCGGCGACCGGGTCGTGATCACGGATTTCGGCATCGCGCGGCTCACCGGCGACGTGCCGCTCACGACCGACGGATCGATCGTCGGCACGCCCGCCTACATGGCGCCGGAGCAGGGCACCGGCGCGCCGATCACGCCCGCGACCGACATGTGGTCGCTCGGCGCGACCCTCTACGCGGCGGTGGAGGGCCGGCCGCCGTACCAGGGCACGGACTTCATGACGACGCTGTCGATGCTGCTGACCCAGGAGCCGCCGCCTCCGGTGCGCGCCGGGCGGATGTCGTCGTTGCTGGGCGGACTGCTGCGCAAGAACCCGGCCGAGCGCGCGTCCGTCGACCAGGCGCAGGCGTTGCTGGCGGGCGCGCCGGTCGTGCTGCCCGTGGTCGCCGCGGCGAAGACCGGGCCGAACAGACGCACGCTGCTGCTCGCCGGGGTCGGCGCGGTGGCGTTGCTCGGTGGCGGCACCGCGTGGTGGCTGAGCCAGAAGGACAACAACGGTGACGCGGCCGAGCTGCCGACCACCGGCGACCAGAAGCTCTCGAACAAGGAGGGCGGCTCCGAGCAGACGACGACCCCGTCCGACGCGAAACCGGGACAGGTGGAGCAGCTCACCGAGCACGTCCAGCTCACCGGCTCCAAGGACGCCGTCCGGTCGATCGCGTGGAGCCCGGACGGCAAACTGCTCGCCAGCTGCGACGGCCACCTCGACGACGACGGCGCCGTGGCCACCATCTGGGACGCCGCGACGGGCAAGCCCGTCGGCACGGTCACGAACCCGGACGGCCCCGGCGGCGCCTCGGCGGACGCGGTGGCGATCAGCCCCGACGGCAAGATCCTCGCGGTGGGCGGCAACCGCACCGGCGACGCGACCACGTACCTTTGGAACCTCGCCGACCGCACGCAGATCGGCCCGCTGGACCAGAGCAGGTCGATCATGAACTCGCTGGTGTTCTCCCCGGACGGCAAGACCGTGGCCGGGCTGACCCACACCGGGAGCATCAAGGTGTGGGACGTGGCGACACGCGCGGTGAAGATCGGCCTGCCCGACGCCGACGGCGGCCACGACCTCACCTTCAGCCCGGACGGCAAGCTGCTGGCCAACGGCGGCACCAAGTACCAGGAGATCCGCCTGTCCGACCCGGCGACCGGCAAGACCGTCAGCACCATCAACGACTCGACCGGCAGCGGCGTGTCGTTCTCGCCGGACGGCAAGACCCTCGCGGTGGTCGACGCGGACGGCACGAACGCCATGCAGCTCTGGGACGTGGCGACGGTGAAGAGCAAGGCCGTCTTCGACCGTCCCGACGACGACCTGCACATCACCATCACCCACGCGCGGTTCCACCCGGACGGCAAGACGATCGCCGCCTGGGGCCAGGGCAACTTCATCCAGCTGTGGGACGTGGCGACGAAGCGGATCCGGGCGACCGTGATCGGCGCCGGTGGGACGATCGAGACCGTGGCGTTCGACCCCAAGGGGGAGCGGATCGCGGCGGGCTGCGGCGACAAGACCATCCGGATCTGGAAGCTGAACCAGCGCTAGAGCTCTTCGAGCTCGCTGACGTCGATTCCGTTGCGTTCCAACGCATCCGCGAACGCCTCGATGACGTTGTCGAGAATCCAGTCGCAGCGGGCTTTGAGCACGGCACCCTCGGCGGTGCGGAAGGCGGGGACGGCCGGCGTGAGACGGGCGGACATCGGCCATTCGTTGTCGTACTGCCAGAGCTCGCCACTCGGGGTCAGCAGGATCCCGGCGTCCTTGAGCACGCCGGGATGTCCTGCGCTCTGCGTCCGGGTGGTCAGCACGAGCCAGCCGGACGCGATCCGCACCTTCTGCTCGCCGACGCGGTCGTAGAGGGTCTGCTCGGCAGGAATCTGGTGGCGGGTCAGCAGGGTCGCGACCTTGCCCGCCCAGGCCGAGATGGTCGCGGAACGCGCCGCCCAAGCCGCCGCTGCCGCCTCGTCGGCGCGCCTGCGTTCCTTCATGAATTCCACAAGGTCATCCACGGGCGCTGACACTACGTCACACGTCCGTCACAGACGCACGGGTCGACGGAAACACCGGCTTCCTAGCGTCACGGCCCATGACCGTTGACGACGAGGTGCGAGCGCCGGCGCTCGAAGCGTCCAAGGAGACGCTGGAGGACTACACCCTGCGGTTCGCGCCGCGCACGTACCGGCGCTGGACGCCCGCGGTGGTCGGGGCGTCGGCACTCGGCGGGATCGCGTACATGGCTGACTTCTCCATCGGCGCCGGGATCGGGCTCACGCACGGGACCGGGAACGCGTTGCTGGCGATCCTGTTCGCGGCCGTCGTCATCTTCGTGACCGGGTTTCCGCTGGCCTACTACGCCGCGCGGTACAACATCGACCTCGACCTGATCACCCGCGGGTCCGGGTTCGGCTACTACGGCTCTGTCATCACCAGCGTCATCTTCGCGAGCTTCACGTTCATCTTCTTCGCGCTCGAAGGCTCGATCATGGCGCAGGGCCTGCGCTACGCGCTCGGGCTGCCGTTGTGGCTGGGGTATCTCACCTCGACGCTGGTGATCATCCCGCTGGTGATCTACGGGATGAGGGTGCTGGCGAAGCTGCAGAGCTGGACGAACCCGTTGTGGCTGCTGCTGATGGTGGCACCGCTGGTCGTCCTGATCGCCCAGGAGCCGGACTCGGTGAGCCGCTTCCTGGCCCACGGGGACACCGGCGTGAACACCGCGGCGGTCATGCTCGGCGCGGGCGTGTGCCTGTCGTTGATGGGACAGATCGGCGAGCAGATCGACTACCTGCGGTTCATGCCGCCGCGGACGAACGAGAACCGAAGGGCGTGGTGGACCGCGACGATCCTCGCCGGGCCCGGCTGGGTCGTGTTCGGGGCGTTGAAGCAGACGATCGGTGTGTTCATGGCCGTCTACGTGCTCGACGCGGTCGGCGCGGTGGCCGCGGTGGAGCCGATCGAGCAGTTCACGGGCGTGTTCAAGCAGTTCATGCCGGCGTGGCTGGTGGTGCCGCTCGCGCTGGTGCTGGTCGTGCTGAGCCAGGTGAAGATCAACGTCACCAACGCCTACTCCGGCTCGCTGGCCTGGACGAACTCGTTCACCCGCGTCACCAAGCGGTATCCGGGGCGGCTGGTGTTCGTGCTGGTCAACCTCGCGATCGCGCTGGTGCTGATGGAAGCGGACATGTTCAGCTTCCTCAACAAGCTGCTGAGCTTCTACTCCAACTGCGCGATGGCCTGGGTCGTCACGGTCGCCACGGACATCGCGATCAACAAGTACGTGCTGAAGCTGTCGCCGAAGCAGCCGGAGTTCCGGCGCGGCATGCTCTACGCGGTCAACCCCGTCGGGGTCGGGTCGTTCCTGGCATCGTCCTTCTTCTCCATTTCCGTCTACTTCGGACTCTTCGGCGCGGCGATCCAGCCGTACTCGCCACTCGTCGCCGTCGGGATCCCGGTTGTGTTGACGCCACTGCTGGCGGTGCTCACGAAGGGGCGCTTCTACCTGCGCCGCAACGACGACGGCATCGCCGAGCCGGTGCTCGACGAGGACGGGAACCCGAGCGGCACGCTGTACGGCTGTGTGGTGTGCGGACAGGAGTACGAGCGACCGGACGTGACGGCGAGTGCCACCGGCGGCACGATCTGTTCACTGTGCCTGAGCACCGACCGGGCGGGTCTGCACGTGCTGCCGTGATCAGGCAAGATCCGCTCCATGCAGGAGCTGGCGTTGCTCGCCGTCGCGGGCGTGCTGATCATCGTCGCGGTGTCGTACCTCGCCCCGAAGCTCGGGGTGGCGGCGCCGGTGTTGCTGGTGCTCGTCGGCATGGGCTGCAGCCAGCTGCCCGGCGCGCCGCACGTGTTCGTGGAACCGCAGGTGATCCTCACGGTCGTGCTGCCGCCGATCCTGTACTCGGCGGCGGTGAACGTGCCGGTCGTGGACTTCCGGCGCAACTTCGCGACGATCGGCTCGCTGTCGGTCGTGCTGGTGGCGGTGTCGGCGTTCGGGACCGGGCTGCTGATCTGGTGGCTGCTGCCGGACATCGGGTTCGCGGCGGCGCTGGCGCTCGGTGCGGTGATCAGCCCGCCCGACGCCGTTGCCGCCACGTCCATCGGCAAGAAGCTCGGCCTGCCACCCCGGCTCGTCACGATTCTCGAGGGTGAGGGGCTGGTCAACGACGCGACGGCGCTCGTGTTGTTGCGCACGGCGATCGTCGCGATCACGGCCAGCGTGTCGTTCGGCGGGGCCGTGGCCGACTTCGCGTTCGCGGTGTCGGTGGGCGTGGTGATCGGGGCGGTCGTCGGCCTCGGCTCGGTGTGGGCGCGCTCTCGGATTCACGGGCAGCCGGTGCTCACCACCGCGATCTCCTACGTCGTGCCGTTCCTCGCGTTCATCCCTGCCGAGGAGTTGGACGCGTCCGGCGTGATCGCGGTCGTGGTGGCCGGTCTGATCACCGGCCACCTGAGCGCCAGGAAGTTCGCCGCGCACGACCGCATCTCCGAGCGCACGAACTGGCGCACGATCCAGTTGCTGCTGGAGAACGGCGTGTTCCTGCTGATGGGCTTCGAGCTCACCTCGGTGGTCGCCGACGTCGCGCGGGAAGGACTGGCGCAGACGCTGGTGATCGGCCTGCTGGTGACGCTCGCGCTGATCGTGCTGCGCGGGGTCTTCGTGATCCCGCTGATCGCGTTGCTGCGCCGGCAGCAACGCCGCGCCGACGCGTTCGCTGACAAGATCGAGTCCTTTCTGGACCGCTTCACCGCGCGAGGCCCGCGTCCCGGCGACGAGAAGCGCTACGACCGCGGAGTTCGCGCGATCCAACGCAAACAGGCCGACGTGCAGTTCTACGCGAACGAAGGCTTGAGCTGGCGCGGCGGTGCGGTGCTGGCGTGGTCGGGCATGCGCGGTGTCGTGACGCTCGCGGCCGCGCAGACGTTGCCCACTGACCTGAAGCACCGCCCCGAGCTGATCCTGATCGCCTTCACGGTCGCGATCGTCACTCTGGTCGTGCAGGGCGGTTCGTTGCCGTTGGTGATCCGGTGGCTCGGCATCCGCGGCAACGACGACGACCACGAACGCCGCGAGTACGCGCGGCTGGCGGGCGAGCTGATGACCGCGACCCACAGCTTCCTGGGCAACCCGGACCTGTGCCGGGAGAACGGGCAGTCCTTCGACTCCGAGTTGCTCGAACAGACGCGTGAACGCACGCTCGCGATGAGCGAGGGCGTGGAGAAGATGTTCGTGGAGCAGGACCCGGACAGCACCCTGCATCAACGTCGTGAGCTGCAGCGAATGATGACGGAGGCCCAGCAGAACGCTCTGCTGGACGCGCGCTCCAGCGGCACCTACGCCTCGCACACCCTGGAACGGGCCCAAAGCTTCATCGACGGCCAGTCCACCCGGTTCTTCTGATCGGCTACCGTGACCTGAGCCGCCGCCACGGCCTTTCAGGGGTGGTGGCATGTCCGCGAAAGTCGCGCTGGCGAGCACGGTGCTCGCGCTGGTGGTCAGTGGCTCTTCGGCGCCCGAGGTCCAACGGCACGCTCCGGAGTGGATCGGCACGTGGCAGGCCGCGCCCGCGTCGGCCCAGGCGGGCACCGATCTCGGCCATCCGAACAAGACGATCCGCAACGTCGTCCACACTTCGATCGGCGGTAAGTCCGCGCGGGTGCGGCTGTCGAACGCCTTCGGCACCGCCCCTGTGGTGATGGGGCACGTGACGGTGGCGCAGTCCGTTGGCAGCGCTGAGGTTGTGCCCGGCACCCTCCGCGAGGTGACCTTCGGCGGGCTGCCCGCGGTGACGATCCCGGTGGGTGCGGAGGTCGTGAGCGATACCGTTTCGCTGACCGTGCCGGCGGACGGGGATCTCGCCGTCACCGTCTACACGCCGGCTGAGTCCGGCCCCGCGACCTACCACCCGCAGGCTTATCGCGAGACGTACTTCGCGACGGGTGATCACGCCGCCGACGAGACAGGTACGCCGTTCGCCGTCGGCAGCACGTCGTTCCACTACGTCAGCGGGGTCGAAGTGAGGTCCTCGCAGGCCCGCGGTTCCGTGGTGGCGTTCGGCGACTCGATCACGGACGGCGCCTGGTCGACCCGTGGCGCCAACCTGCGCTGGCCGGACCAGCTGTTCGACCGGCTCGCCGAGCGTCCGGCACCGCTGCGGTTCGGGGTGCTGAACGCGGGCATCAGCGCGAATCGCCTGGCCAGTCAGGGAACCAGCGCCACCGCCGGGCAGAACGCACTGGCGCGGCTCGATCGCGATGCGCTGACCAGGGCGGGAGTGCGGACGATCGTGCTGATGGAGGGCATCAACGACATCCAGGCCACGGTGCCCGCGGCTCAGCTGATCATGGGACTGCAGCAGGTCGTCGAACGCAGCCACGTCGCCGGGGTGCGGGTGGTGGCCGGCACGATCGCGCCGTGGAAGGGCTGGCGGACCTACACGCCCGAGCGTGAGGAGATCCGGCTGGAGGTCAACAGGTACATCAGGTCCGCCGGGATCTTCGACGCGGTGGTGGACTTCGACGCCGCGCTGCGCGACCCTGCCGATCCCGGAGTCCTGCGGCCCGCCTTCGACTCCGGGGACCACCTGCACCCGAACGACGCCGGGTACAAGGCGATGGCGGAGGCGGTCGACCTCCGCAAACTCTAGAACGGGTCCTGGTTGCCCACCCTGGCCTGCACGTCCACGGTGCTGCGCGGCGAGTCTCCCAGCGTCAGCCGGGAGACGATCCGGTAGCGGTCACCCCGGTAGATCGAGTGCACGTACTCCACCTGGCGCCCTTCGGAGTCGGTCGTGAGGCGCTCGAACAGCAACGCGGGCGCCAGCACCGGGACCGAGAGCAGCGCGGCCTCGGACTCGTTGGTGACGGTCGGCTCGATCGACTGGATCGCGTCGCGGACGTGCACGCCGTGCTCGCGCAGCCGTTCGTAGAAGTCGCCGGACTCCATGTCGTGCAAGGTCAGTCCGGGCGCGACGGCGGCGGGCACGTGCAGGTACTCCAGCGCCATCGGTTCGCCGTCGACCAGGCGCAGGCGGGCGATGTAGTGGATCTCGGCGGCGGGGGAGAGGCGCAGGCGGCGGCCCACGCGGGCGCCGGCTTGGATGCGGGCGTGTTCGAGCACGCGCGACTCCCAGGTGCCGCCGGCCTGGGGCAGGGACATGGAACCCGGGCCGGACACCATTTCCTGGGTGATCTTGGCGCGTGCCACGAACGTGCCGCGGCCGTGCTGGCGGACGAGCAGGCCGGTGTTGACCAGTTCCTCGACGGCTGAGCGCACGGTGGGGCGGGACACCGAGAGTTGCTGGCACAGCACGCGTTCGGCGGGGATCGGGGCGCCCGCCGGGTGGGTCTCGATGAGTTCGAGCAGGTAGTCGCGGACCCGCTCACGCTTCAGGATCGCTTCGGCCATGCCTCTCCGCTTCGTCGGCGGTCAGTATCGCATACCACTGGTAAGTAACCAGTCGATCCAAGATCGGGAGCGCTCTCACATCTCCGAGCTGGGTATTGACGAGCGAAGTGGTCTATGCCACTTTCTACCTCACCTCAGCAGACCTGACCAATTGGTCACATCCCCGGTGAGAGGTGAGTCGTGTCGCGCTCCGCCGCTCTGCTCGTCCTGGCGCTCACGTTGTCCGCCTGCGGTGCTCAAGCAGGAGGAGGTGAGAAGCAGGAGATCACCGTGTGGCTCATGAAGGACACGGCCACCGACGACTTCGTGTCGAAGTTCGAGACCGAGTTCGAACGTGAGCACTCGAACCTCGACCTGTTGATCCAGATTCAGGAGTGGAACGGCATCACGCAGAAGGTGACCAGTGCGCTGGCCAGCACCGATCCGCCGGACGTGATCGAGGTCGGCAACACCCAGGTCGCCCAGTACGTGGCCAGCAAGGGCGTCACGGACCTGTCCGGCAAGAAGTCGGAGCTCCAGGGCGACGACTGGATTCCCGGCCTCGCGCAACCCGGTGCGGTGGACGGAAAGCAGTTCGGCATCCCGTTCTACGCGGCCAACCGGGTCGTGATCTACCGCAAGGACCTGTTCGAAGCCGCTGGAGTCACCCCGCCGAAGACCCGCGAGGAGTGGCTCGCCGCCACGCGGAAGCTCGACCAGGGCGACCAGCAGGGCATCTACCTGCCCGGCCAGAACTGGTACACGCTCTCGGGCTTCATCTGGGACGAGGGCGGCGACCTGGCCGAACAGGATCCCGCCTGGAAGGGCTCACTCAACACGCCGGAAGCGTTGGCGGGCATGGACTTCTACAAACAGCTCCAGGCGCTGGGCGACGGTCCCAAGGACGCCGACGAGGCCAAGCCGCAGCAGACCGATGTCGTGGCGGGCGGCAAGGTCGCCCAGTTCATCGCGGTGCCCGGTGCGGCCAAGCTCGTCACCAAGGCCAACCCGGCGCTGGAGGGCAAGATCGGGTTCTTCCCGATTCCCGGCAAGACCGCGGACCAGCCGGGAGCGGTGTTCACCGGCGGCTCCGACCTGATCGTCCCGCTGAGCTCGAAGCGCCAGGACGGCGCGTACGAGGTCGTGAAGGGGCTCGCCGGTGAGAAGTGGCAGGTCGAGCTGGCCAGGGCGATGAACTACGTGCCGAACCGCAAGGCGCTGGCCAAGCAGATCACCGGCGATCCCGGCACCGCGGCCATGGCGGTCGGCGCGGCCAACGGGCACGCCACCCCGAACTCACCGAACTGGGCCGCCGTCGAGGCGCGCAACCCGATCAAGGAGTTCCAGACAGCGGTCCTGACCGGCGCGGATCCGAAAACCGCCGCCGCCAAGGCCGACGAAGCGATCACCCAAGCCCTCAACTCGGGCAAATGACGCTCCTCGCGGAACGGCCGGCGCGGACCTCCACACCGGCCACCCCGAGACGGCGCAGGCGACCGGTCCTGCCGTATCTGCTGATCGCGCCGACGCTGCTGGCCACCGCTTACCTGCTGCTGTACCCGTTGGTCCGCAACGTGATCATCTCGCTGCAGGAGTTCGGGCTGCCGCAGCTCGTGCGCGGCGACGCGAAGTTCGTCGGGCTCGCGAACTACGCGCACGTGGTCGCGGATCCGGAGTTCTGGGGCGTGGTCAGGAGAACGCTGTGGTTCACCGCGATCAACGTCGTGCTGATCATGGGACTGTCCACTGTGGTCGCACTGCTGCTCGTCCGGCTCACCAGGTGGCTCAGGCTGCTCGTGATGGGCGGCCTGGTGCTCACCTGGGCCACGCCGATCATCGCCGCGACCACCGTGTTCCAGTGGCTCTTCCAGTCACGGCTCGGCGTCGTGAACTGGGCACTCGTCTCGCTCGGCTTCGAGGAGTACCGCGACTACACGTGGTTCGCGGACGGCGAGGCCACGTTCGGCATCCTGGTGACGCTGATCGTCTGGCAGTCGATCCCGTTCGCCGCGCTGTCGCTGTACGCGGCGATGATCACCGTGCCGCAGGAGCTGTACGAGGCCGCGCGGATCGACGGCGCCGGCGGGTGGCGGGTGTTCTCCACCATCACCTTCCCGATGCTCAGAGCGATGTTCGGCTTGATCACGTGCCTGGAGGTGATCTGGGTGGTGAAGGCGTTCGTGCAGATCTGGGTGATCAGTCAGGGCGGTCCGGGCCGGGCCACGACGACATTGCCTGTCTACGCGTTCCAGGTCGCGCAGTCGTTGCAGCGCTACGACCTGGGCGCGGCCGTCTCGATGCTCATGGTCGTGCTGCTCGTGCTCGCGCTGCTGGCCTACTTCCGCCAGCTCTACCGGCAGGAGCGGGAGGCATGAGAATCGCCAAGAACACCGCAGCGCTCCTGGTCTTCGTCATCTCGGTCTTCCCGGTCTACTGGATGGTCCTCACCGCGTTCAAACCGACGCGGGACATCCAGAGCGCCACACCGACGTTCCTCCCGGCGAGCATCACGTTCGACCACTTCGGCACGGCGGTCGCGGCCAAGGGCTTCTTCTCCTTCTGGCGCAACAGTCTCCTGGTCGCGGGTGGGGCGGTGCTGCTCGCGCTGCTGGTCGCCCTCCTGGCCGCGTACGCGGTGGCACGGCTGCGGTGGAAGGGGCGCAGGGCGTTCGTCCTCATGGTGTTCGTCGCGCAGATGACCCCGTGGGAAGCGCTGCTCATCCCGATCTACGTGATCGCCAGGGACACCGGCATGCTCGACACCCTCTGGATGCTCACCCTGGTCTACTTCATGATCACGCTGCCGTTCACGATCGTGACGCTGCGCGGGTTCCTCGCGGCGATCCCGGTCGACCTCGAAGAAGCCGCCCAGGTCGACGGCTGCTCGCGCGGTCAGGCGTTCCGCAAGGTGGTCTTCCCGCTGCTGGCACCGGGACTGCTGGCGACCTCGTTGTTCGGCTTCATCACCGCGTGGAACGAGTTCGCCTTCGCCAACGTGCTGATCATCAAGGACCAGGACGACCGCACGCTGCCGGTCTGGCTCTCGTCGTTCAACAACACCTTCGGCACCGACTGGGGCGCCACGATGGCCGCCTCGACGCTGTTCATGGTGCCGGTGCTGCTGATCTTCCTCGGGCTGCAGGGCCGGGTGACCACCGGGATCGTCGGAGGGGCGGTGAAGGGGTGATCGTCCCGCACCCGACCAGGATCGTCCGCCGCGGCAAGGGCTTCACGTTCGACTGCGGCACGAGCGTCCGCGTCACGCCCGGCGCGGAGCAGGCGGCCAGACTGCTCCGCGCCCTCCTCAGGCCCGCCACGGGACTGCCGCTGCCGATCGCCGACCACGGCCAGATCGTCATCGCGCTGGACGCCAAGCTCGTCGGTCTCGGCGCGGAGGGTTACGCGCTGACCACCAACGAACACGGCGTCCTGCTCCGAGCAGCAACCACAAATGGCCTCGCCCACGGTGTGCAGACGATCCGCTAGCTCCTCCCGGTCGAGGCGCTCAAGCGATCCAGAGTGTCCGATGTGGACTGGACACTGCCCGGTGTCGACATCCGGGACGTGCCCAGGCTGCCGTGGCGCGGGTTCATGCTCGACGTCGCCAGGCACTTCCAGCCGATCCACGTCGTGCGCCGGTTCATCGACCTCATGGCGTTGCACAAGCTCAACGTCCTGCACCTGCACCTGACCGACGACCAGGGCTGGCGCATGCCGGTCCCGAGCCACCCGCTGCTCACCTCGGTCGGCAGCTGGCGAACCGAGACCAACGGCGACGGCGTCCCGCACGGCGGCTCGTACACCCGCGCCGAGCTGGAAGGACTCGTAGCGCACGCGGCCGAGCGCGGCATCCGGATCATGCCCGAGATCGAGATGCCCGGCCACGCCCGCGCCGCGCTCGCCGCCTACCCGGACCTCGGCGTCGCGCCGGAACCACTGCCCGTCTGGACTCGTTGGGGCATCAGCGATGCGGCGTTCGGGCTGCACGCGCTCGGCTTCGTGCGCGAGGTCCTGGCCGAGGTGCTGGAGATCTTCCCAGGCGAGTACGTGCACCTCGGCGGCGACGAATGCCTGCTGCCAGAGGAGATCCACGGCAGGTTCCTGAAGCAGGCGGCCAAGTACCTGCTCGACCGCGGCCGCATCCCGGCGGCCTGGGAACCGACCGGCGAACCGCGCTCGGTCGTCATGCCGTGGAAGGACGTCACCCAGGCCGCGACAGCGCTGGAACGGGGCCAGCCCGTCGTGATGACCCCGCACACGTCCACCTACCTCGACTACCCGCAGTCGGACTCGGGTGAACCGCCCGGCCAGCCCGGCCACGTCGTGACGAGCAAGGACGTCTACCACGTGCCACTGCCGGACGGGGTGCTCGGTGCCCAGTGCCAGCTGTGGACCGAGCACATCCGCACGAGAGAACACCTGGAGTACATGGCTTTTCCGCGCCTCGCCGCGCTGGCCGACACCCTCTGGTCGCAGCGCCGGGAGTGGGAGGGCTTCACCACCCGGATGCGTCACCACGCATCAAGGCTCGCCGCACTGTCCATCCCTGCCGAAGTGAGGAGAGAACCTTGCGAGCACCAATAACCGTTTTCTGGGCCGCTTCCTGCGCGGCGCTCACCGTCGCCGCCTTGGCCTTGGCGCCCACCGCCTTCGCGGCCGATGCACTCACCGCCCAGTACCGGACCAGCGCGTCCGGTGCGACCACCGACCAGGTCGAACCGTGGTTCAAGCTGGTCAACTCCGGCACCACCACAGTGCCGCTGGCAGACGTGAAGATCCGCTACTACTTCCGCAGCGAGACCCCGGACGTCGGCTACCGGTTCGCCTGCTCGTGGGCGGTCCGCGGCTGCGCCAACGTCACCGGCACGTTCGGGAACCTGAGCGGCACCACCGACCGGTACCTGGAAGTCGGATTCACGTCTGGTGCAGGAACCCTGTCTGCCGGCCAGGACACCGGCGACCTGCAGCTCAGGTTCTACCGCACGAACTGGGGCCCGATCACGCAGTCGGACGACTACTCGTTCCGCGGTGAGAGCACCTACTCGGCGTGGAACAAGGTGACCGTCTACCGCGGCAGCACGTTGTTGTGGGGAACTCCGCCCGGTGGCAGCCCGCCCACCACGACGACGACGAGCTCGACGCCGCCGAACCCCAACGGCCCCACGATGTTCGACGACTTCAGCTACACCAGCTCCAGCGACGCGCGGATCAGTCAGCGCGGCTGGACCGTGCGCTCGGGTGGTGGCGGACCCGGTGTGCCGGGCGCGGAATGGGACCCGTCGCGCGTCACGTTCCCGACCGTGGACGGCTCGAAGGTGCTGCGGCTCGACTCGTGGAACAACGGAACCGCGGCGAAGCAGACCGAGATGTTCCACCAGCGCAAGTTCTTCGAGGGCACCTACGCGGCGCGGGTCAAGTTCAGCGACGCCCCGGTGTTCGGCCCGGACGGCGACAACGTCGTGCAGACCTTCTTCACCATCACGCCGCTGAACGCGCCGATGGACCCGGACTACGGCGAGATGGACTTCGAGTACCTGCCCAACGGCGGCTGGGGCGAACCGGCCAACGTCCTCTACGAGACCACCTGGGAGACCTACCAGAACGAGCCGTGGGTCGCCGACAACATCCACAACGAGCAGCGGATCAGCTACGCAGGCTGGCACGACCTGGTGATCCAGGTCGGTGGCGGCCGGGTGAAGTACTTCATCGACGGCGCTCTGGTGGCCGACCACGGTGACAAGTACTACCCGGAGACGCCGATGTCGATCAACTTCAACCTGTGGTTCATCTCGGGCGGGCTGCAGGGCGGCAGTGCCGAGCGGGCCTACCAGCAGGACGTCGACTGGGTGTACTTCGCGAAGGACCGGGTGCTCAGCCCGGCCCAGGTGAAGACGGCGGTGCAGAACTACCGCAGCGCCGGCGTCGAACACACCGACAACGTGTGATCAGCCGGTAGCACGGATCTGCCAGAAAGCGAGGCTGCGGCGGGTGGTGGTGGTCAGGACGTGGTCCGGCCCCAGCACCCGCTCGCAGTTCCGCGCCACCTCGCGGAGGGTCAGTCCAGGAGCTTCTCCAGCGTGATCGGCAGCTCGCGGACCCGCACACCGGTGGCGTGGTGCACGGCGTTCGCGATCGCCCCTGCCACACCCACGATGCCGAGCTCGCCGATGCCCTTCGCGCCGAGCCCACTGATCACGGGGTCCGGCCGGTCGACGAACGCCACGTCGATCCGCGGGATGTCGGCGTGCACCGGGACGAGGTAGCTCGCCAGGTTGGCGTTGGAGAACCGGGCGGTCGCGTGGTCGACCTCAGTGGCCTCCAGCAGCGCCTGGCCGATGCCCATCACGACGGCGCCCTGGATCTGGCTGCGGGCCGCCTTGGCGTTGACGATCGTGCCCGCGTCGCACACGGACAGCCAGCGCGTCACGCGTGGTTCGCCGGTGAGGCGGTGCACGCGCACCTCGCAGAAGTGCGCGCCGAACGAGCGGAAGCCGTGCTCCGGATCGACCAGCCGCGGTGAGGTGCCGACCGCTTCGACGCCGCCGACGTCGCACGTGGTGAGCAGGGTGCCGAAGCTCATCGTCAGGCCGCCGGACGACACGCTGCCGTCGCGGTAGGAGGCTTCCTTTCCGTAGAACGGAGAACGCGGATTGGTGGTCGCCAAGGTGATCAGCTCGGCCTGCACCGCCTTGGCCGCGGCCTGCACGGCCGGGCCGTTGGTGGAGGTCGACCCCGAGCCGCCCGCGTTGGCCGCGGTGGGGGAGGTGGAGTCGCCTAGCTCCGGGCGGATGCGTTCCACCGGGATGCCGAGCTCGTCCGCCGCCAGGATCGCGAACACCGTGTACTGGCCGGTGCCCAGGTCGGCCGCGGTACCCGACACGGAAGCGGTGCCGTCGGGGTGGAGCCGGACCTTGATGGAGGCCTGGCCGCGGGAGGCGTTGTAGGTCGCGGTGGCCATGCCGGTGCCGACGAGCCAGTCGCCGTCGACGGTCGCACGCGTCTTGCTCGGCCGTTTCGACCAGCCGAACTGCTCGGCACCGATCCGGTAGCACTCGTCGAGGTGCTTGGCGGACCACGGTTTCCCGGTGTTCGGCACGAAAGTCGCGTAGTTGCGCAGCCGCATCTCGAGCGGGTCGATGCCGAGCTGTTCGGCCAGTTCGTCCATCGCGCTCTCCAGCGCGAACGAGCCGTTGGCCTCGCCGGGTGCGCGCATCACGGTCGCGGCGCCGAGGTTGAGCGGCACGATCGTCTTGGTGACGCGGATGTTCGGGCTCGCGTAGGTGGTGAGCGTCCAGTTCGCGACGGACTCGGACCAGTTGCCGCCCAGGCCGCGGCTGGTCACGCCGTCGTTGACGATCGACGTGAGCTTGCCGTCCGGAGTGCAGGTCATCTGCAGGGTCTGCTTGGTCATCGGCCGGTGGCCCGCCATCGCGAACACCTGCTCGCGGGTCAGCACCGCCTTGACGGGCCTGCCCAGCGCTCTGGCAGCCGCGCACGCCAGCGGGACCTGCGCCCAGTTGCCCCACTTGCCGCCGAACCCGCCGCCGACGTGCGGGCTGAGCACGTGGATCTTGGCCGCGTCGATGCCGAGCGTCTCGGACAGCCTGCGCTGCACCAGAAGCGCGCCCTGCGACACCGAGTAGACGGTCAGGTGGTCGCCGGTCCACGTCGCCACGGTCGCGTGCGGTTCCATCGCGCAGTGATGCTGGAACGGAGTGGTGTAGCTGGCGGTGAAGGTGATGTCGCCCAGGGCTTGGGTGCCCTTGACCTCTTCGACTTCCTCGATCTTCCGCAGGGTGAGGCCGGGGAACTCGGTGACCGGCGGTTGCTGCTGGTAGGTCGCGGTGATCAGGCCGGCGGCGTCCCGAGCTTGTTCGTACGTCTCGGCGACGACGAACCCGACGGCCTGGCCGAAGAAGCGGATCTCCTTGTCCTGCAACGGCGGGAAGCGCTCGTCGTTCTGCTCCTGCACGTACGCGAAGAGCTTGAGCGGGTTGAACGGCGTGTAGACGGCCAGCACGCCGGGAGATGCCAGTGCCGCGCTCGTGTCCATCGAGGTGAGCTGGCCGCGGCCGATCGTGCTGGTGACGAGGTAGCCGTAGGTGAGGCCGGGGATCTTGGTGTCGGCGGCGTACGGTGCCGCGCCGGTGACCTTGACGCGACCGTCGACGCGGTCGACCGAGCGCCCGATCATCGCACACCTGCCGCGTCGAGCAGGGCGCGGACGATCGTGCGCTTGAGCAGACTGGTCTTGAACGCGTTGTGCGCCAGTGGTCGCGCACCGTCCACAGCGGACTCGGCGGCGTCCGCGAAGGTGCGTTCCACCGCCACGCTGCCCTTCAGCGCCTCCTCGACTTGGCGTAGTCGCCACGGTTTCGTGCCCACTCCGCCCGCGGCGAGCCGGACGTCCTGGACGACACCGCGTTTGAGGTTGACCGCCGCCGCGACGGAGGTGAGTGCGAACTCGTAGGACTGGCGGTCGCGAATCTTCAGATAGGTGCTGTGGCGAGCCCAGGGGAGCGTCGGCACGACCACCTCGGCGATCAGCTCGCCAGGTCCGAGCACGTTCTCGCGTTCCGGTGTGCTGCCGGGGAGGCGGTAGAAGTCCTCAAGGGGCACGGTTCGGTCGCCGTCCTTGCCGCGCAGGACCACCTGGGCCTCCAGCGCGACGAACGCGACCGCGACGTCGCTCGCGTGGGTGGCGGCGCACGAGTCGCTGGTGCCGAGGATGGCGTGACCGCGGTTGATCCCGGTCAGCGCCGGACAGCCGCTGCCCGGCAGGCGCTTGTTGCACGCCGACGTCACGTCGCGGAAGTAGTCGCATCGGGTGCGCTGCATCAGGTTTCCGCCGATGCTCGCCATGTTCCGCAGCTGCCCGGACGCGCTGAGCAGCAACGCGCGGGAGATCATCGAGTGCGTCGCGTTCACGACCGGGTGCGCGGCCACGTCGCCCATCCGCTCCAGCGCGCCGATCCGCAGTGCGCCGTCGTGGAGCCGGATTCCCTTGAGCGGCAGGCCGTTGACGTCGATCACCCGGTCCGGCGTCAGGACGTCGAGCTTCATCAGGTCGACGAGTGTGGTGCCGCCGGCCAGGAACGCGGAGCCGGGTTTCGCGAGCTTCAACGCGTCGGCGACCGAAGACGGTGCGGCGTAGTCGAACGCGTGCATCAGCGCCCACCGTCCTTGGCCTGCTTGATCGCTTCGAGGATGTTCGGGTAGGCACCGCAGCGGCAGATGTTGCCGGACATGGCTTCCCGGATCTGGTCGTCGGTCCGCACCTCGCGTTCCTCGACGACCTTGACCGCGGACATGATCTGGCCGGACGTGCAGAACCCGCACTGGAACCCGTCGTGGTCGATGAACGCCCGCTGCACCGGGTGCAGCTCGTCGCCGTCCGCGATGCCCTCGATCGTGGTGACCTCCTTGCCCTGCAAGGTCGCCGCCAGCGTCAGGCACGACAGCACGCGCCGGTCGTCGACGTGGACCGTGCACGCGCCGCACTGCCCGCGGTCGCAGCCCTTCTTGGTGCCGGTGAGCTGCAACCGTTCCCGCAGCGCGTCGAGCAGCGTCACGCGGGGGTCGATGCTGAGCCGTTTGCGCTCGCCGTTGACCTTGAAGGCCACCTCGACGAGGCCGGCGCCGCCGGGCGGATCGGCAGCCGCGAGCGCCTCCACGGCGGGTGACGCCATCGCGACCCCGGCCGAGACCGCCGCTGCCTGACCGAAGAACTGCCGTCTGCTGGTTGTCATGTGACCCCCTGTGCTCGGGGCCACACAAGCAGTACTGCTCCGATGGGTCAATGCGCCAAGGCGCCGAATCTGACTGGTAACCGGTTTCCCGGTACGAAGAGATCCGATGTATCGCGGCGTTTTGTCCTGTTCGCTCCGCCCTGTCGGTTCACCAGGCTGAAAGAGGTGACCTGTGCCAGGATGGCGCGGCGGTCGGAGGTGGTCGTGGAACCGGCGAACTGGCAGGACGCCTACACCGCGTTCACCGGGCGAGACCTGGACGCGGCGGACCTGGAGCTGTTCGCCCGCAGTGCCTACATGCTCGGCCGCGACGACGAGTACGTGAGCGCTCTGGAGCAGGCGCATCGGGCGCACCTGCGGGACGGCGCGCCGATGCGAGCGCTGCGGTGCGCGTTCTGGATCGGGCACAGCTGGTTGTTCCGCGGGCACGTGGCGCCCGCGACGGGCTGGTTCGGCCGGGCGCGGCGGTTGCTCGAACGGGAGCGGGACGACGTCGCCGAGCGCGGCTACGTGCTGATCACGGACATGCTGGACCACCTGATGAGCGGCGAGGCCGAGGCGGCGGGCGTGGTGGCCGCCGAGATCGTCGAGGTGGGGGAGCGCTTCGGCGACGACGACCTGGTCGCGCTCGGAATGATGGAGCAGGGCCACTCGCTCGTCCGGTGCGGGAACACACCGGACGGTCTGCGGTTGATCGACGAGTCGATGGTCGCCGTCACCACGGGGGAGCTCTCGCCGATCGTCGCCGGGATCGTGTACTGCAACACGATCTCCTTCTGCCGCGAGGTCTACCAGCTGCGCCGGGTGCGGGAGTGGACCGCCGCGCTCACGCGGTGGTGCGCGCGTCAGCCGGGCATGGTGGCCCACAAGGGCGTCTGCCTCGTGCACCGCGCGGAGATCATGACGCTGAGCGGGGCGTGGGACGAGGCGCTCGCGGAGCTGGGCAGGCTCGGTGAGGACCTGACGAGGGGAGTGCTGAACGAGCGGGCGCGAGGTGACGCCGCGTACCGCGAGGCCGAGGTGCGCCGGTTGCGCGGGGAGTTCGCTCTCGCCGAGGACGGCTACCGCAGGGCGAGCGCCCTCGGCAGGCAACCGCAACCCGGCCACGCCCTGCTCCTCCTGGCGCAGGGAAGGTCCGGCTCGGCCGCCGCGATGATCCGCCGGATCGTGGCTGAGACGTCCCGCGGGCTGCCCAGAGTCGCGCTGCTGCCGGCCTACGTCGAGATCATGCTGGTGGCGGGCGACCTCGACGCGGCCGCCGGTGCCTGCCGCGAGCTCGGCGAGATCGCGGGGCAGCAGGAGAACGACGCCATCGACGCGATGTCGTGGCAGGCCCGCGGGGCACTGGCACTGGCGTCGGGTGAGCCGGAGGCGGCGCTGGCGTCGCTGCGCAAGGCGTGGCAGGCCTGGCACCAGATCGAGGCTCCCTACGAGGCCGCCCGCAGCCGTGCGCTGATCGCGCGGGCGTGCAGCCTGTTGGGCGACAACGATTCGTGCGCGTTGGAGATGCAAGCCGCACTGGAGACGCTCACGGCGCTCGGTGCCCGGCCGGAGGTGGCCGCCCTGGTGCCGGACCATCGGCACGGCCTCAGCGACCGGGAGATCGAGGTGCTGCGGCTCGTCGCGACCGGCAGGAGCAACCGCCAGATCGCCGCGGCGCTGTTCCTCAGCGAGCACACCGTGGCCCGGCACCTGCAGAACATCTTCGTGAAGCTCGGTGTCTCGTCGCGGACGGCCGCGAGCGCGTTCGCTCACGAGCACCATCTCGCCTGAGTGGTCAATCCTGGTGATGCCCTCGGTGTCCGGGTTGGTCAATCCGAGCGAGGCGGTGCCTGGTCCTGGCTGCCTAGCGTCGTGCCCATCGGTTCGACACGAGGAGGCACGCCATGTACGTCATCGTCCACCACCACATCAAGAACCCCGAGACCGCGTTCCCGCGCGGGCAGCGGCTCATCTCGGGCGACGGCGCTCCCGACGGCGTCAAGGTGCTGCAGTTCTACCCGAGCCAGGACATGGCCCTGGTGACGTGCCTGTGGGAGGCCGACTCGGTCGCCCTGGTGCAGGACTGGGTCGACTCGGTCCTCGGTGACGCGAGCGAGAACCGCAGCTACGCCGTGGCGGCCGAGCAGGCGTTCGCCGAGCGGCCACTGGGCCTCGCGGCCGCACCGGTCCTCACCGCCTGACCTCACGTCGCGGTGACCGCCGTGCAGCTGACCTTCTGCCCCGGCGCGGCCGTCGCAGTCGCCAGTTCCTTGACGCCGTCGAGCAGGATGCGGCACTTCAGCACCTGGTCGCCGCTGGGTGTCGCGGTGATCTCGGCCTTCTCGCCGTAGTTGATGATCACTTCGGTCGTGAACGGGACGGGAGCCACCGCCTTGCTGACGACGTGCGGCGACTCCTTCTTGTTGCGGTCCGGGTTCTCCGTGTACTCGACCTGCACGGGAGCGCCGGCGGCGGGCTGGGTCGTCACCTCGTAGGTGATGGCCCACGCCTTGCCGATCAGCGTGTTCCAGCCGCCGAAGTGGTTCACCAGCACGACGGTGCCGCCGCCGAGGACCACCAGCACACCGAGCACGACCGCGAGCGTCTTCATAGGACAGACGGTATTGGGACCGGCGTGCGCCTGCATCGTTCGGCGGAGTGACTGCGGGGTCATCCCGCAGGACGACCTACTTGAGCAGCAGGCGGACCGTCAGTTCGAGGCGGTTGGCGACGTCCGTGGCGGTGGCGCGGCGGGTGACCCAGGCGACCAGGTTGGACAGCCACACGTCGCTGATCACACGGGCGATGGCCTTCTGCTCCTCGGTCGCTTCCTCGGCGCTCATAGCGCGGGTGAACATGCTCTCCATCAGCAGCGAGACCCGGTCGATCTCGGCGCCCGCGGAGGCGTCGGCGAAGGTGAACGCGCGCGTCATCGCCTCGGTGAGGTGGGGGTTGCGCTGCAGGCCCCTGGTGATGCGGCCGAGGACGAACAGCACGCGCTCGTAGGGGCTGTCGCCCGGGACCGTGGTGCGGTCCATCTTCTCCTGGGCGCGTTCGAGCTCCACCGCGAGGCTCGACACGAGCAGATGGACCTTCGAGGGGAAGTAGCGGTACAACGTGCCGAGCGCGACGTCCGCCCGGTCGGCCACGGCGCGCATCTGGACGGCGTCGAACCCGCCCTTGGACGCCAGCGCGATGGTCGCGTCGACGATCCGCTTGCGCCGCTCGCGCTGGGCCGCGGAGCTGAGCTCCTCGCCCGCCATGAGTGCGTCGGTGCGCGCCTTCGAAGGTGACACGGAGATGATCCTCCTGAAACGTGTTGCAGCAGCCCCTTCATCGTACTCGATCGGTTTGGCGGCCATGATCTGTAGACGGAATTAGAACACGTTCTATAAACTCCTTCACGTATTGGAGGAGGCTGCATGCCGATCGCCACGACCGGGGAACAACGCGCGTTGCGCGACAGTGTGGACGCGGCCAAGGGCGAGTGGGCTGACCTCGTCCGGGTCGGGTTCTTCGAGGTGACGCGGGAGGGCGGCACGGTCGCCGATCTCGCGGTGATGCTGGAACGGGCGGCGGAGAACCTCGTGCCGGGGCCGTTGCTGCCCACGGCACTGGTGTCCGTGCTGGTGCCAGGTTTCGAGGGGATCGCCGGGTTCGGATTTTCGTCTCAGCACGTGGTCGGGGCCGCGGAGGCGACGCATCTCCTGGTGCGCACGGACTCCTGGCAGCTCGTGCCCGCGTCCCAGGTTTCTGTCACGCCGCTCGATGCGGTGGACCTGTCGCGTTCGCTCGGGTCGGTGGTGGTCGACGAGCCGGGGCAGCCGTTCGACGACCCGACCGACCTCGCCATCACGCTGATGGCCGCCGAGGCGAGCGGGATCGCCGCGTGGTGCCTGAACACCGCTGTGGAGTACGCGAAACAGCGGCAGCAGTTCGGGCGTGTCATCGGGTCGTTCCAGGCGATCAAGCACCTGTGCGTGGAGATGCTGTGCCGGGCCGAGCAGGCGAGCTCGGTCGCGTGGGACGCGGCGCGCGCGTTCGGCGAGGACGAACACCCGCTGGCGGCGGCGGTCGCCGGGGCGGTGGCGTTCGACGCGGCGGTTCGCAACGCCAAGGACTGCATCCAGGTGCTCGGCGGCATCGGGTTCACCTGGGAGCACGAGGCTCACCGCTATCTGCGGCGCGCGCTGTCGTTGCAGCAGCTCGCGGGTGGTGTCGGGGTGTGGCGCCGCCGGGTCGCCGAATTGGCTCTGGCAGGGGCACGCCGGTCGCACTCCGTCGAGGTCGAACGCGACGAGGACGTGCGGGCGTTCGCGGCGGAGATCGCCGGGTTGTCGCTTGAAGAGCAGCGGAAACGGCTGGCGGACAGCGGCTTCCTGGTGCCGCACTGGCCCCGGCCGTACGGGCTGGACGCGTCACCGGCGAGGGTTGCCGTGATCGACGACGAGTTCGCGCGTGCCGGGGTGCGCCGGCCGGATCTGATCATCGGTGGCTGGGCCGGGCCGACGATCCTCCGCCACGGGACACCTGAGCAGCAGGAACGGTTCGTGCGGCCGACGTTGAGCGGTGAGCTCACCTGGTGCCAGCTGTTCAGCGAGCCCGAGGCCGGTTCGGACCTGGCGTCGTTGCGCACCAAGGCGGTCCGGGTGGACGGCGGCTGGCAGCTCACCGGGCAGAAGGTGTGGACCTCGCTCGCGCACCAGGCGGACTGGGCGATCTGCCTCGCCCGCACCGACACGACCGTCCCGAAGCACAAGGGCATCACGTACTTCCTGGTCGACATGAAGTCCGCCGGTGTGGACGTGCGGCCGCTGCGGGAGATCACCGGGGACGCGCGGTTCAACGAGGTGTTCCTCGACGACGTGTTCGTGCCGGACTCCTGCGTGGTCGGTGAGGTCAACGACGGCTGGCGCCTGGCGCGGACCACTTTGGCCAACGAGCGCGTGGCGATGGGGTCGTCGTTGGGCGAGGCGCTGGAACGTGTTCTGCAGTCACCGGTCGGCCCTGAACACGCGGAACGGCTGGGTGAGCTGGTGGCACAGGGGCTCGCGGTGGCGGCGCTGGACCTGCGGGCGAGCCTGCGGGTGCTGAGCGGACAGGAACCGGGCGCGGAGTCCAGTGTGCGCAAGCTCGTCGGGGTGCGGCAGCGGCAGGACGTGGCGGAGTTCGCCGTCGAGCTGCTCGGACCGGATGCCGCTGCGGACAACTCGTTGGTGCACGAGTTCCTGCTGACCCGGTGCCTGAGCATCGCGGGCGGAACCACTCAGGTGCTGATGAACCTCGCCGGAGAACGCATTCTCGGACTGCCGAGGGAGAGCTGATGGACTTCGGGCTCGACGACACCCAGCAGGAGATCGCCCGGTTGGCGGCGGACGTGCTGGGCAGGGAGGGCGACACGCCCTGGAAAGCCTTGGGGGAGGCGGGATTGCTGTCCCTCGCCGTTCCGGAACGGCTCGGTGGCGATGGGCTTGGCGTGCTGGAGACGGCCGTGTTGCTCACCGAGGTCGGGCGGCGGGCGGTGGACGTGCCGGCGCTGGCCACGCTGGCGTTGGGCGTGCTGCCGATCGTGAAGCACGGAACGGCGGAGCAGCAGGACGAGTTGCTGCCGCTGGTGAGTGAGCAGCACGGTGTGTTGACGGCGGCGCTGAGCGAGCCGTCGTCACCGCTGCCCGCCTCGCCGAGCACGACCGCGGGGCTTGACGGGATCTTCGGTGTGAAGATCAACGTGCCGCACGCGGCTGAGGCACGGCGGATCCTCGTGAGCACGGACGCCGGGGTCTACGTCGTCGATCCGGCGCAGCCCGGTGTGTCCACATCGGACGGAACTGTGCGCTTCGAAGGTGCGCGTGGCGACGAACTCCAGGGTGCGGCTGAGGACTTGCGTCGATTTGCGCTGGCAGGGGCCTGCGCGGTCGCGGACGGCGTCTTGGCAGGCGCGCTCGACCTGACGGTGAAGCACGTCGGTACGCGCCACCAGTTCGGCAAGCCGTTGTCCACCTTCCAATCGGCCGCCTGCCAGGTCGCGGACGTCTACATCGCGTCCCGCACGCTGCACCTGGCGACGGTGACCGCCTGCTGGAACCTCGACGACAACGACCTCGGCACCGCGGCCTACTGGCTGGCGGCCGAGGCGTTGCCGGCCGTCCACACGTGCCACCACCTGCACGGCGGGCTGGGCCTCGACATCACGTATCCGATGCACCGGTACTACGGCATGGCCAAGGAGCTGACGCGGTTCGTCGGCGGAGTGGAGCACCGCTTGGGGGCCATCGATGTTCATTGACCTCACCACCGACCAGCTCAAGCTGCGGGACGAGCTGCGCGAGTACTTCGCCGGTCTCATGTCCGATCACGAACGCGAGGCGATGCTCACCGAACGCCACGGCGAGGTCTACCGCGAGCTGGTGCGCAGGCTCGGGCGGGACGGCAGGCTCGGCGTCGGGTGGCCTGTCGAGTACGGAGGTCTCGGGTTCGGGCCGGTCGAGCAGCAGATCTTCGTCAACGAGGCGGCGCGGGCCGATGTGCCGCTGCCGTACGTGACGCTGCAGACCGTCGGGCCGACGTTGCAGGCGTTCGGCACTCAGGAGCAGAAGGACTTCTTCCTGCCGCAGATTCTGAGCGGTGACCTCCACTTCGCGATCGGCTACACCGAACCCGACGCGGGCACGGACCTGGCCGCGTTGCGCACCAAGGCAGTCCGGGAAGACGACCACTACGTCGTCAACGGGCAGAAGACGTTCACGACCGGCGGGCACGACGCGGACTACGTGTGGCTCGCCTGTCGCACAGGTACGCCGGACTCGCGGCACAAGGGCATCACGATCCTCATCGTCGACACTCGCGATCCCGGTTACTCGTGGACGCCGATCATCACGTGCGATGGCGCGCACCACGTCAACGCCACCTACTACAACGACGTGCGCGTGTCCGAGAACCGCAGGGTCGGCGAGGAGAACAAGGGCTGGCGGCTGATCACCACCCAGCTCAACCACGAACGCGTGATGCTCGGCCCGTCCGGCCGGCTCGGCGCGCTCATCTCCCGGGTCCACGACTGGGCGGCCTCACGCGGGCTGCTCGATCTGCCGGACGTGCAGCGCGCTTTCGCCGAGGCACGCGCGGTGCACCGGGTCAACGAGCTGCTCAACTGGCAGGTCGCTGCGGGTGAGGTGGAGGTCGCGGACGCGTCAGCGACGAAGGTGTTCGCGGCGGACCGGACCCAGCGCGTCGGCCGGATCCTGGAGGAGCTCGTCGGACGCCACGGCGCGGATCAGGAACTGGTGCGGTGGCTGGACGTGCAGGCGCGGCGCAACCTCGTGCTGACGTTCGGCGGGGGAGTGCAGGAGATCCAGCGCGAGCTGATCGCGAACATCGGGCTCGGCCTACCCAGGGTGGTGCGATGATCGACATCGAGAAAGAGGCCGCCCGCATCGCCGAGCAGGGCGAGTGCGCGCCGAGGCTCGCCCGCGATCCGGTCAACCTGCCGATGATCAACAACTGGCTGGAGGCGATCGGCGACCAGCACCCCGGCTACACCGAGGTCGCGCCGCCCGCGATGGTCCAGGTGTGGACGATGGCCGGGCTGCACGGCCAGCGCACCCTCGACGACCCGCTCGGCGCGATGATGAAGATCCTGGACGAGGCCGGGTTCACCTCCGTCGTGGCGACGAACAGCGACCAGACCTACCACCGGTACCTGAAGGTCGGCGAGCACCTGTCGGTGACGACGAGCCTGGAGGACGTCACCGGTCCGAAGAAGACCGGGCTGGGCGACGGCTGGTTCGTCACGACCAGGAGCACCTGGTGGGTGGGCGACGAACCGGTCGCGGAGATGCGGTTCCGGGTGCTGAAGTTCCGCCCGGCGGAGAAAGCCGCGCCCACTCCCGAACCTCAGGTCACCCAGGTCATTCGTCCCTCCGTCAACCGGGACACCGAGTACTTCTGGGAGGGCTGCAACCAGGGGGAGCTGCGCATCCAGCGGTGCGGGGGCTGCGGGTTGCTCAGGCACCCACCTGGCCCGATGTGCCCGGAATGCGGTGCCACCAAACCGAAGTACCTCGTCTCGGACGGCCGCGGCGTCGTCTACAGCTACGTCGTGCACCACCACCCGCAGGTGCCGGGCAAGCAGACCCCGTTCGTCATCGCCCTGGTCGAACTGGACGAGGGCGTGCGCATGCTCGGCGAGCTGGACGGCGAACCGAGCATCGGGCTGCCCGTCGAGGTCGTGTTCACCAAGGTCGACGACGAACTGACGATGCCGAGCTGGAGGCCCCGTGCGGACCGGTGATTCCCTGCCTGAGTGGCACGTCGAGGCCACGCCGACGTTCGTGATCAGCACCGCGCTGGCCACCCGCGACTTCCAGGACGTCCACCACGACCGCGACCTGGCCGTTCAACGCGGGTCGAAGGACATCTTCATCAACATCCTCACCACGACCGGCCTGGTGCAGCGGTACGTGACGGACTGGGCGGGCCCGCAAGCGCTGGTGCGGCAGGTGAACATCCGGCTCGGTGCGCCCTGCTACGCCTACGACACGCTGAAGTTCTTCGGCCAGGTCGTCGAACGTCAAGACCAGGACCTGACCATCGAGGTCGTCGGCAGGACCGATCACGGCGACCACGTCACCGGAATCGTGAAGATCGAGGTGCCGGCATGAGCGCCGCGATCGTGGGCATCGGCGCGACCGACTTCTCCAAGGACTCGGGCCGCAGCGAACTGCAGCTCGCCGCCGAGGCCGTTCGAGCGGCGATAGAGGATGCCGGTCTGCAACCGTCCGATGTGGATGGACTGGTCAGCTTCACCATGGACACCAACGCCGAGATCGCGGTCGCCCGCGAGCTGGGCATCCCGGAGCTGACGTTCTTCAGCCGCGTCCACTACGGCGGCGGGGCGGCGTGCGCGACCGTTCAGCAGGCCGCGATGGCCGTGGAGACCGGGGCAGCCAGAACAGTCGTCTGCTACCGCGCGTTCAACGAACGGTCGGGCCACCGGTTCGGCCAGGTCCAGACCGCGGCCGCCGCGAACATCGACAACAGCTGGTCGTACCCGATGGGCCTGGGCACGCCGGCCGCGATGGTCGCCATGTTCGCCCGCCGGTACATGCACGAGTACGGCGCGACTTCCGAGGACTTCGGCCGGATCGCGGTGATCGACCGCAAGCACGCGGCCACGAACCCGCACGCGTGGTTCCACAACCGCCCGATCACTCTCGCAGAGCACCAGGCGTCGCGGTGGATCGCCGAGCCGCTCCACCTCCTCGACTGCTGTCAGGAAACCGACGGCGGTGTCGCTCTCGTCGTCACGTCAACGGAACGCGCTCGCGACCTGCCCCGCAAGCCCGCGCACATCAGGGCGGCGACGCAGGGCAGCGGCGTCGACCAGTTCACGATGACCAGCTACTACCGCGACGACCTGACCAGGCTCCCCGAGATGGGGGTGGTGGCCAGAGGACTGTGGGAGAAGTCGGGCATCAGACCGTCCGATGTGGACGTCGCCGTGCTCTACGACCACTTCACGCCGTTCGTGCTGGTGCAGCTGGAAGAGCTGGGCTTCTGCGGCCGGGGTGAGGCCAAGGACTTCGTCGCGTCGGGTGCTCTCGAACTGGACGGCGACCTGCCGCTCAACCCGCACGGCGGCCAGCTCGGCGAGGCCTACCTGCACGGCATGAACGGCATCGCCGAGGGTGTCAGGCAGGTGCGCGGCACTGCGGCGAACCAGGTCGCGAACGTCGAGCACGTGCTGGTCACGGCAGGTACCGGGGTTCCGACGAGCGGGCTACTGTTGGGCAGGTGACCGAGCTCGACCCGGCGGCGCTGCACGTCAGCAACGGCGACGCCACCGACGTGCCCGCGAAGCGGGTCCTGTACTGGCGCGACTCCTTGCACGAGGGTCCGGTGCCCGCGGTCGGGCCGGAGGAGCTCCGCCGGATCAGGGCCGGCTTCCTCGTGGAGAGCGGGGTCGACGACCGCGCGGAGAGCTCGGACATGTTCGCCGAGCGCGACCTGACCCTGGCGGCGGCCAGGGACGGCGAGTACGTGCTGTGGTTCGAGGCTGACCTGTACGACCAGCTGCAGATCATCCAGATCCTCGACCGGCTTGCCGGTCTTGGCGTGCCCGCGGACCGCATCACCCTGATCTGCATCGGCGAGTATCCCGGCATCGCCCGGTTCGGCGGACTCGGTGAGCTGACCGCGGCTCAGTTGCAAGAGCTGCCGGCCACGAAGGCGTGTGCCCGGCTGACCCCTGCGGCGCTGGAACTCGCCCAGGTGGCGTGGGCCGCGTTCTGCGCGCCGACTCCGGAAGGCCTGGCCGCCATCGCCGCCACCCGCTCCGGTGAGCTGCGGTTCCTCGGCGAGGCCTTCGACCGCCTCAGCCGCGAGTATCCGTCCACACGCGACGGTCTGTCGCTGACCGAACGGCGCGTACTGGCGGCCATCGCGAACGGCGCTGAAGACCAGGGCACGGCGTTCGTTCGCGCGGCTGCCAGGGAGACACGTCCGTACCTGGGCGACACGTGGTGCTTCGCGATGATGGCACGGATGGCCCGCGCCACCGTCCCGTTGCTGGAGACCGCGCCCACCCTGCGACTGACTCCCGCGGGAGCGGACGTGCTCGCCGGACGGGCGGATCACGTGACCCTCAACGGGATCGACAGGTGGCTCGGAGGAGTGCACCTGCTCGGGGACTGGCGCTGGGACGAGGGGATGGAGACCCTGGTCAGGACAGGGTGAGCACGGCGTCGGCCAGAACGGGACGATCACCAGCGGACGTCGTCAGCACGAGCTGCGAGCCGTCCCGCCACACCTCAGTGGTCAAGGTTTCGCCTGGGAACACCACGCCCGCGAACTTCGCACCGAACGACAGCACCTGCTCCGGCCCGTCCAGCACGGCGTCGATCACCGCCTTGCACACCACGCCGTACGTGCACAGCCCGTGCAGGATCGGCTGGTCGAATCCGGCCATGCGGGCGAACTCCGGATCGGCGTGCAAGGGATTCCGGTCTCCGCAAAGCCGATACAGGTAGGCCTGTTGCGGCAGAGTCGGGGTCTCGATCACGAAGTCCGGCGCACGTGAGGGCACCTCGACCTTGCCCGACGGCCCGCGTTCGCCACCGAACCCACCCTCGCCACGAGCGAAGATGCTGGACCTCGTGGTGTACAGCGCGGTTCCGTCGGGCGTCACGGCGGTCGACTCCTGCACGATCACCGCGGCTTTGCCCTTGTCCCACACGTCCGCGATCCGCGTCCGCAGCACGGCCTCGCCCTCCGCGGGCAAAGGAGAATGCACGGCGATCTCCTGAGTGCCGTGCAGAACTCGGGCGAGATCGATGTCGACACCGGGGAACGACACGGCGGGCGGCGCGGTCTCGTGGAACCGGGGTGCGACCACGCCGAACGTCGGCAGCACCCGCAGCCCCTGCTCGTAGACGTACCGGAGCTCGGTGGCGCCCAGTGCCAGGTGGTAGAGCAGCACGTCCGAGTGCGTCCAGGAGAACTTGATCTCGGGAAGTTCCGCCCCCACGGCCACGTCCGGGTCGATCGGCATGCACAAGCCCCTCACTCGTAGGTGATCTTCACCGTGTCGGTGACCGGAACCGACTGACACGCCAGCACGATGCCGTCGGCGATGTCCTCGGAGTCGAGCACGTCGTTGTTGAGCATCTTGACCTCGCCCTCGACGAGCCGGCACGCGCACGCGCTGCACGCACCTTCCCGGCACGAGTAGGGCGCGTCGAGTCCCTTCTCCAGCAACAGGTCGAGCAGCTTCTGCCGAGCAGGCCAGGGAAACCGGTGCTCCGCACCGTCCAGCGACACCTCGACCACCGCGTCCGGCCGGTCGTCCGCGACCGGTTCGACGGAGGAGAACGGATCACTCGACAAAGAAACGAACTTCTCGATGTGGACGACCGGCACGTCGTGCAAGGCCTTGCGCGCAGTCTCCATGAACGGCCCGGGCCCGCAGACGAACGCCTCGTCGCACTCCCGCACGAACGCCCGCAACGCGCCCAGGTGCGGCAACCCCTGCACCGACTCCAGCCAGTGCACGACAGTCAGCCGATCAGGATGCGCCCGGCACAACTCATCCAGCTCCCGGGCGAAGATCACCGAGCTCTCGTCCCGGTTGGCGTAGAACAGGAACACCCGACCGGAAGCCGCGAGCACCGACTTGATGATCGACATGACCGGCGTGATCCCGCTGCCGGCCGCGAACGCCAGCAGCGACCCGTCCAGCGAAGATGGTGTGAACACCCCGGCAGGCGCCAGGACGTCCAGCTCCATGCCCACGCACAGCTCACGGCACATCCAGTGCGACCCGTACCCGTCCGGCGTCCGCTTGACCGTGATCTTCACCGGCTCACCCGGCGCGCTGGACAGGGAGTAGCAGCGCGCCACGTCGCCCGCTCGCACGGTCAGGAACTGCCCGGGCCGCGGCGAGAAATCCGCGCCCGACAGCACGAACGAGCGCGCGTCGGCGGTCTCCTCGATCACCGCGTCGACCCGCATCCGGTGCACCTCAGCCATCCGCGACCTCCAGCGTCCCGTCCCGCACGGCCTTCTCGATGCTGTCCCGCAACCGCAGGCACGTCCGCATGAACGCCGACCGCGGCCCGCACAGCTCAGGACACGTGCTGGTGTCGGACAGCCACTGCACGGAAGTGTGCTGCGGGCTGTTCTTCTTCACCAGCACCCGGTTCCCGCAGTCGCAGCCCACCGGAACCATGCCACCGACGAGAAACTCGTCCCGCTCGTTCATGACTGCTGAGGTGCCGGTTCTTTTTTGGCGAGGTTCTCGGCGACTTCCTTCTCCCACGCCTCCACGGCGCGGCTCGTGTCGACCTCGAACTCGAAGCGCCGCACCATGTCGTCGGACACGTCCTCCACATCCACGTAGAACTGCTCGTACCAGCGCCGCAGCTGGTAGACCGGCCCGTCCTCCTCGCACAGCAACGGGTTGTCGATCCGGGTCTTGTTCTGCCAGATCTCCACGTCCTGCAGGAACCCGACCCCGATGCCGCGCGCGAACTTGTGCGCGATCTTGTCGGCGTGCTCGTCGGACACACCCGGCAGCTTCTTCACGATCGCGCCCCACTGCAGCCGGAACGAGGTCGGCGAGATCGGGTAGTGGCAGTTGATCAGCACCGTCTCGATCTCGATGCCCTTGTAGTCGTTCCACAGGTAGTCGATCATGTACGACGGCCCGTAGTACGAGGCTTCCGACCGAACTTCCACGTCACCGGTGTAGTTCGAGCCCATCGCGACGTCCGGCCGTCCGCGCGTCGTGAGGTACTGCGACGCGACGTGGCCTTCCATCACGTTCTTGAAGTACGTCGGGAACGCGAAGTGGATGTAGAAGAAGTGGGCCATGTCGACGACGTTGTCGATGATCTCGCGGCAGTTCGCGTTGTCGATCACCACCGAGTCCCACGTCCAGTTGCTCCACTCGTCGCTGAACGCGGCGTCGATGCGCGGGATCGTCACGTGCTCCGGCGGCGGGTTGCCCTGCGGGTCGTTCCACACGAAGAGCTGCTTGTTCTCCTCCAGCGTGATCCACGACCGGGTGCGCGCCCGCAACGGAACCCGCTTGGCGTAAGGGATCGCGAGCCACAGCACCAGTCGTGGAACGGGCAGGCGATGGCGTTGCCCTTGACCGTGCCCTGGGTGAGGTCGCCGCCCATGTGCCGGCAGTACCCGTCGAGCACGTTGAGCTTGCCGTCCTCCGTCCCGAACACGACGAGCTTCGTGCCGAAAGCTTCGACGGCATGGGGTTTGCCGTCGCGGAAGCTGTCCGCGAGGCCCAGGCAGTGCCAGCCGCGCGCGAACCGGGCGGGAGGCGCGCCGGTGTCGATCGTCCGCACCGCGTCCTGCGTCATCGCATTCCTCCAGTGATGTCGAGTCCGGCGAGATAACCGAACGTCATCGCCGGTCCGAGAGTGGCGCCCGCACCCGCGTAGGTGTGGCCCATCACGGACGCCATGGTGTTGCCCGCCGCGTACAAGCCGTCGATCACCGAACCGTCCTCGCGCAGCACGCGCGCACGGGTGTCGGTCCTGAGGCCGCCCTTGGTGCCGAGGTCGCCGGGCACGATCTTGACCGCGTAGAACGGGCCGGTGGTCAGCGGTGCGAGGTTGGGGTTCGGGTGGTTGCGCGGATCGCCGTAATAGCGGTCGTACGCGCTGTCGCCGCGGTGGAAGTCGGTGTCCTTGCCCTCGACGGTGAGCGTGTTGAACCGTCGAACCGCATCGACGAGGTTGGGCAGATCGGCTTCCTGCGCGAGTTCTTCCAGGCTGGGGGCGGTGAGCACGGAGTCCTTCCAGCGCCGCGGCAACGGCCGGCGGGGCGGGATGCCGCAGAACGGGTAGCGGCTGCGGTAGGCGTGGTCGAACACCAGCCAGGTCTTGCCGTTCATCGCCTTCACGACGTCGATGTAGGGCGCGGCCTCGTTGACGAAGCGCTCGCCGGTGCTGTTGACCAGTACACAGCCGGGCAACGAGCGTTCGGCCAGCAGGAAGAACGGGCCGCGCGGCAGCGGAACCGACGGCCCCCACCAGGCTTCGTCCATGAGGCCCACCGCGGCACCTGCCCTGACACCCGCCTCGATGCCGTCGCCTGTGTTGGCCTTCGCGCCGACTGTCCACTCCGTACCGATGTCCTGGTGCTGTTTGCGCAGCTGTTCGTTGTGCTCGAACCCGCCGGCCGCCAGAACGACGTGCTTCGCCAGGATGAGCTTCTCGCCGACGAGAATTCCGGCGACCCGGCCGTTCTCGTAGTGCAGGTCGGTCATCGCGGTGTTGAGCCGAACCTCGACGTTGAGCGCCTTGAGCCCGGCTCTCAGCCCTGCTGCCAGCGCTTGGCCCATGGTCAGGCGGCGACCCGGCAGGAACCGGCGGGCGAAGACCTTCACGGCGGTGAGCAGGCCGCGTGGATGGCGACCGATCAGCGTCAGCCACTTGTAGTCGGACTGGGTGATCACGATGCCCGCCGGGGTCGGCACGTACGGCGGTTCGAGGTCCTTGATCTCCTCGCCGAGCAGGGCGGTGTTGAACGGAAGCGGTTCGACGGAGCGGCCGCGCGGCTGTCCGCCCGGTGCCTCTGGGTAGTAGTCGGCGTAGTCGCGGACCCAGCGGAACTTCAGCGGCGTGTGAGCGACGACGAAGGCGAGCATCGCGGGTCCGGCGTCCAGGAACGCCTCCCGGAGTTCGGCCGGCACGTCCCCGGCGATGTGCTCCAGGTAGCTGCTGGCCTGCTCGGGCGAGTCGGGTCGCCCGGCCGCGGCGACGACGTGGTTGTTGGGCACCCAGATGCCTCCGCCGGACCGCGCCGTCGAGCCGCCGAAGTGCTCGGCCTTCTCGACGACGAGGGTGCGCAGGCCGTGCTGAGCGGTGCAGAGCGCGGCTGTCATGCCCGCCGCGCCGCTGCCGACGACGATCACGTCGTACATCGCACCTCCCCGGAAGTCAGACTAGAACAGGTTATAGTTCTGGGGCGCTTTGGCGCTATGGTGTAGGAGTTCCAGGCAAGTCGACTCACCGAGAACACGTTCCGGGAGGCTGGTCGTGGACGTCACCGCGGACGTGGTCGTCATCGGTTTCGGTGCTGCCGGCGCGTGCGCCGCCATCGAGGCTGCGGCGGCTGGTGCGTTGGTAGTGGTGCTGGACCGGTTCACGGGCGGTGGAGCGACTGCTCTCTCGGGTGGCGTCGTCTACGCGGGTGGCGGAACACGGCAGCAGGTCGAGGCCGGGGTCACCGACACGCCCGAGGCGATGTTCTCCTACCTCAAGCACGAGGTCCGGGACGCGGTGTCGGAGGCGACGCTGCGGCGGTTCTGCGAGGACAGCGCCAAGATGCTGGCCTGGCTGGAGGATCAGGGAGTGCCGTTCGACGCGAGCCTGTGCCCGTTCAAGACCTCGTACCCGACGGACGACTACTACCTGTACCAGTCCGGCAGTGAGGACGCCTGGCCGAATCCGGCCCCGCGCGGGCACCGCACCAGGGCGAAGGGCACGTCCGGCAAGGCTTTCTTCGCTCGATTGGCCGAGGCGACTCGACGTGCGGGTGCGCAGGTCATGCCGCAGACCCGTGCTCAAGAGCTGATCACGACCGATGGGCGCGTGACGGGCGTGCGGTGCCGCACTCTCACCGGGCTGCCGCGGGCTGTCCATGGCGCGCTGACCAGGGCCGGCGCCAAGCCGTGGCTCTACTACCCGCCGCTCGGCAGGAGGCTGTTCGGGCTGGCGGGGTGGCTGGAACGCCGCTTCGGCCGCTCGCAGACCATCACCGCACGACAGGGTGTCGTCATCTCGGCGGGTGGGTTCATCGCGAACCGCAAGATGGTGCACGAGAACGCTCCGGCGCACCGTGGTGGTCTCGCGCTGGGCACACCCGGTGATGACGGGAGTGGCATCCGGCTCGGCATCTCCGCTGGTGGCAAGGCCGCGCGGCTGGACAAGGTCTCGGTGTGGCGGTTCGTGACACCACCAAGCGCATTGCAACGCGGGGTGCTCGTTGACGTCAAGGGTCAGCGTTTCGCTGACCCGACCCGGTACGGCGCGGCCATCGGGAGCGAGATCGTCGAACGCGGCGGCAAGGCGTGGCTGCTGATCGACGACGACATCCTGCGCGTGGCCCGGGCTCAGGTGAAGACGCAGACCGCGTCGTTCCAGAAGTGGCAGGTCCGGTACTTCCTGAACCGCGGCCTGGTCACCGCGCCCACAGTGCAAGAGGTCGCGGCCAAGGCCGGCATCGGCACGCCCGAACCGTTCGGAACGCCGCCCTATTCGTTGATCAACGTGAGTGTGCGGGCCGGGTTCGGTTACCCGTGCCCGATGCTGACGCTCGGCGGGCTCGTCGTCGACGAGGAAACCGGGCAGGTGCAGGGGGTTCCCGGGCTGTACGCGGCCGGACGGTCGGCCGTCGGGGTCTGCTCCGAGTCCTACGTCAGCGGGCTCGCCCTCGCCGACTGCGTCTTTTCAGGCCGCCGTGCCGGGCAGCACGTCGTGAAGGAGGCCAGGTGCTGACGATCCAGAACAGGGAAGCGGCCGCCCAGCTGCTGCGCGTCGCGGAACGGGACCGCGTGCCGATCAGGCCGCTGGTCGAGCTGTACCCCGAGATCGACGTGGTCGACGCGTACGAGATCCAGCTGCTCAACGTCCGGCACCGCAACCGCGATGTCATCGGCCACAAGGTCGGGCTGTCGTCGTTGGCGATGCAGCAGATGATGGGTGTCGACGAACCGGACTACGGCCACCTGCTCGACGACATGCAACTGGCCGGAACTGCTGATGCCTCGGCCTACCTGTATCCACGCGTCGAAGTCGAGATCGCGTTCGTGCTCGCCCAGGACCTGCCCGGTGAAGGCTGCACGGTCGAGGACGTCCTGGCTGCCACCGAGTTCGTGGCGCCGGCCATCGAGCTGATCGACAGCCGGATCGCCGACTGGAAGATCGGCTTGCAGGACACGATCGCGGACAACGCGTCGTCGGCCGGGTTCGTGCTGGGCACCGAGCGCGTTCATCCGTCCGAACTGGACATATGTTCGGTGGCGGCGACGTTGCGGCGCAACGGTGAAGTCGTCGCCGAGGGACGTGGAGACGCGGTGCTGGGTGATCCGGCGATCGCGGTGGCGTGGCTGGCGGAGAAGGTGGCTTCCTTCGGCGTCCGGTTGCTGGCCGGGGACATCGTGCTGCCGGGGTCGTGCACGCGGGCGATCGACGCGCGGCCGGGAGACGAGTTCCACGCCGAGTTCGCCGGACTTGGTTCTGTAGACCTGAAATTCGAGTGAGGTGACTGGGTGAAGGCGGCCATCGTCGGGTCCGGCAACATCGGCACCGACCTGCTCTACAAGCTCCTGCGCTCCGAAGTGCTGGAGCCGCGCTGGATGGTGGGCATCGACCCGGCCAGCGAGGGGCTCAGGCGCGCGGCGTCGCTGGGCCTGGAGGTGTCGGTCGACGGCGCGGAGTGGTTGCTGCGTCAGGACGAGCTGCCGGACATCGTCTTCGAGGCGACGTCCGCGGCGGTGCACCGGGCCAACGCGCCGCGTTACGCGGAGGCGGGGATCCGGGCGATCGACCTGACACCGGCCGCGGTCGGCCCGTACGTGGTGCCCCCGGTGAACCTCGGCGAGCACCAGGACGCGCCCAACATCAACCTGATCACGTGCGGCGGTCAGGCCACGATTCCCATGGTGCACGCGGTTTCCCGCGTGGTTCCGGTGTCGTACGCGGAGATCGTCGCGAGCGTGGCAAGCGTCTCCGCGGGACCGGGGACGCGGGCCAACATCGACGAGTTCACCCGCACGACGAGCCACGGCATCGAGGCGATCGGCGGAGCTGCGCGCGGTAAGGCGATCATCGTGCTGAACCCGGCGAGCCCGCCGATGATCATGCGCGACACGATCTTCTGCGCGATTCCCGAGGACGCCGATCCGGACCCGATCACGGACTCGATCGCCCGCATGGAGACCGACATCCGTTCGTACGTGCCGGGATTCCGGTTGCTGCGCGAACCGCAGTACGACGCCGGCCGGGTGGCGATCTTCGTGGAGGTCGCGGGAGCGGGCGACTTCCTGCCCGAGTACGCCGGGAACCTCGACATCATGACGGCCGCCGCGACCAAGGTGGGGGAGGAGATCGCCCGTGCAGCAGCGTCCAGTTCTGCGGTTGACCGACACGTCACTGCGTGACGGCTCGCATCACAAGCGCCATCAGTTCACGGCCGACGACGTGCGCTCGATCGTGGCGGCTCTCGACGGCGCCGGGGTGCCGGTGATCGAGGTGACGCACGGCGATGGCCTTGGCGGGTCGTCGTTCAACTACGGCTTCAGCCACACGCCCGAGCAGGAGCTGATCAAGGTCGCGGTCGAGACGGCCCGGCAGGCCAAGATCGCCGTGCTGATGCTGCCGGGCGTCGGCGTGAAGGACGACATCCTGATCTCGCAGGACAACGGCGCTTCGATCGTCCGGATCGCCACGCACTGCACCGAAGCCGACGTGTCCGTGCAGCACTTCCAGTTGGCGCGGGAGCGCGGGCTGGAGACCGTCGGGTTCCTGATGATGGCCCACTCGCAGCCGCCCGAGGCGTTGGCGAAGCAGGCGCGGATCATGGCCGACGCGGGCTGTCAGTGCGTCTACGTGGTCGACTCGGCCGGAGCCCTGGTGCTGGAACAGGTTTCCGAACGGGTCGAAGCGCTGGTCGCCGAGCTGGGTGACGACGCGCAGGTCGGGTTCCACGGCCACGAGAACCTCGGCTTGAGCGTCGCGAACTCCGTTGCCGCGGCACGAGCGGGTGCGCAGCAGATCGACGGCAGCGTGCGCGGATTCGGTGCCGGCGCGGGAAACACGCCGTTGGAAGCGTTCGTCGGCGTGTGCGACAAGCTCGGGTTCTCCACCGGCGTCGACTTCTTCAAGATCGTGGACGCGGCCGAGGACGTCGTCCGGCCCGTCATGCCCGAGGAGTGCCTGCTCGACCGGATGGCGCTGATGATGGGGTACGCGGGCGTCTACTCCAGCTTCCTCAAACACGCGTACACGCAGGCACAACGCTATGGCGTGTCCGGCGCGCAGATCCTCGTCCGCGCGGGCGAACGCAAGCTCGTCGGCGGGCAAGAGGACCAGCTGATCGACATCGCACTGGAGCTGAGCAGGGAGAAAGTCCGATGAGCGAGGAAATCCTCGGCAAGGTGCGGGAGCTGCTGCCCAGCCTGCGGGAACGCGCGGCGGAGGCGGAAGAGCTGCGCAAGGTGCCGCCGGAGTCGGTGAAGGCGTTGCAGGAGACCGGGTTCTTCCGGATGCTGCAACCCGTGCGGTACGGCGGCTTCGAGTCGCATCCGCTGGACTTCTACACCGCGGTCAAGCTGATCGCGAGCGCGTGCGGGTCGACCGGCTGGGTCGCGTCGGTGCTGGGCGTGCACCCGTGGCACGTCGGGCTGTTCGACGTGCAGGCCCAGGAAGAGGTGTTCGGCGAGGACCAGGACACCCGGATCTCCTCGTCGTACGCGCCGACGGGCCGGGCGACGCCGGTCGAGGGCGGGTTCCGGTTCAGCGGCAAGTGGAGCTTCTCGTCCGGCTGCGACCACGCCACGTGGGTGCTGCTCGGCGGGCTGGTGATGAACGACGAGGGCAAGCCGGTCGACTTCCGCACGTTCCTGCTGCCGATCGCCGACTACACGATCAACGACGTGTGGGACACGGTCGGCCTGCGCGGCACGGGCAGCAACGACATCGTGGTCGAGGACGTGTTCGTGCCGGAACACCGCGCGTTGAGCATGATGCACACCGCGCGGTGCATCTGCCCCGGCCAGGACGTGAACCCAGGGCCGTTGTTCCGCATGCCGTACGGGACGATCCACCCGTACGCGATCACCGCGCCGATGATCGGCATGGCCGTTGGGGCGTACGACATCCACGTCGGCGCGACCCGCGAGCGCGTCCGGGCCGCGTACCTGGGCGAGAAGGCGGTCGAGGACCCGTTCGCACAGGTCCGGATCGCCACTGCGGCCAACGACATCGACACCGCGTGGTGGCAGCTGGAGAAGGACGTCAACGACGAGTGGGAGCACGCCGTCGCGGGCACGAAGATCCCGGTCGACCTGCGGTTGCGGGCCCGGCGTGACCAGGTGCTGGGCAGTGCGCGGGCCATCTCCGCGATCGACCGGCTGTTCGAGAGCGCGGGCGGGAAGGCGATCAACCAGGGCCTGCCGTTGCCCCGGTTCTGGCGCGACGCGCACGCCGCACGTGTGCACGCGGCCAACGACCCGGAGCGCGTGCTCGTGCTGTACGGCAAGAACGAGCTCGGCATCCAGGTCCGCGACGGGTTGTGGTGAGGGAGTGCTGTGAAGGTTCGGTTGCACTACCACGAAGCCGGAACGGACCACTCCGAGACGCTGGTCCTGCTGCACGGCGGCGGGCCCGGCGCGTCGGCGATGAGCAACTTCCGCGCGAACATCCCGGTGTTCGCGAAGTCGTTCCGCGTGCTGGCCGTCGACCTGCCCGGTTACGGCCAGTCGGACAAACCCGCGGAGCACGACCAGTACTTCACCTTCGCGGCCAGGGCGTTGAAAGACCTGCTCGACGAACTGGGCGTCGAGCAGGCGCACATCCTGGGCAACTCGCTCGGAGGCGGCACCGCGGTCCGGTTCGCGCTGGACCACGGCAAACGAGCGGGCAGGCTCGTGCTGATGGGGCCGGGCGGGTTGTCCCTCAACGTGTTCTCGCCGGATCCGACCGAGGGCGTGCGCAAGCTCAGCGCCTTCGCCAGGACGCCGACGCGCGAGAAGATCGAGGAGTTCCTGCGGATCATGGTGTTCGACCAGTCGCTGGTCACCGAGGAGCTGATCGACGAGCGGTTCGAGGCGGCGAGACAGCCGGAGTCGTTGCGGGCCATGGCGGCTTTGGGCAAGTCGTTCGCCGGGCCGGACTTCGAGCAGGGGATGCTCTGGCGTGAGGCTTACAAGCTGCGCCAACGGGTTCTGCTCGTGTGGGGTCGCGAGGACCGCGTGAATCCGTTGGACGGCGCGTTGCTGGCGATGAAGCTCATTCCGCGGGCGCAGCTGCACGTGTTCGGCGGGTGCGGGCACTGGGCACAGCTGGAGAAGTTCGACGAGTTCAACAGGCTCGCTACCGACTTCCTGACGGAGGCGTGATGGGGATCCGCTCGCTGGGTTATCTCCGGATCGAGGCCACCGACATGGCGCGGTGGCGCGAGTTCGGGCTGAAGGTCCTCGGCATGGTCGAGGGCAGGGGTTCCACCGAAGGCGCTCTCTACCTGCGGATGGACGACTTCCCGGCGCGGCTGGTGATCGTGCCGGGGGAGAAGGACCGGTTGCAGGCCTCTGGCTGGGAGGCCGCGACCGAGGCCGAGCTGGAGGAAGTGGCGAAACGGCTGGCCTCGGCCGGGGTGTCCTACACCGAGGGCACCGCGGAGGACCTGGCCGAGCGGCGGGTGAACGGGCTGATCAGGTTCGAGGACCCGTCCGGCAACACGCTCGAGGTGTTCCACGGCGCGGCGCTGGAACACCGGCGGGTGGTCTCTCCATACGGCCACCGCTTCGTGACCGAGGAGCAGGGCCTCGGTCACGTGGTGCTGTCCACTTCGGACGACGAGGCCGCGCTGCACTTCTACCGGGACGTGCTGGGTTTCCGGCTGCGCGACTCGATGCGGCTGCCTCCCCAGTTCGTCGGGCGTCCGGCCGACGGGCCACCGGCGTGGCTGCGGTTCTTCGGCTGCAACCCGCGCCACCACAGCCTCGCGTTCCTGCCGATGCCGACGCCGAGCGGGATCGTGCACCTGATGGTCGAGGTCGAGAACACCGACGACGTGGGCCTGACGCTGGACCGGGCCCTACGCAGGAAGGTGCCGATGTCGGCGACGCTCGGCCGGCACGTCAACGACCTCATGTTGTCGTTCTACATGAAGACACCCGGCGGGTTCGACGTCGAGTTCGGCTGCGAGGGACGGCAGGTGTCCGATGAGGACTGGATCGCACGCGAGAGCACGGCGGTGAGCCTGTGGGGACACGACTTCAGCGTTGGCCACCAGAAGTGATGCAGCCAGAATTGGTGCAGTCAGAAGTAGCGGCCCGCTACCGTTCCGTACTCGGTCACTTCTGCACCGGAGTGACCGTGGTGACCGGCATGTCCGCGGACGGCCCGGTCGGATTCGCCTGCCAGGCCTTCGCGGCGCTGTCACTCGACCCGCCGCTGGTGCTGTTCTGTCCACAACGGACTTCGCGCAGCTGGGCGGCGATGGCGTCGAGCGGCTCCTTCTGCGTGAACGTGCTGGCGGAAGACCAGAAAGAGGTCTCCGCTGTGTTCGGACGCGCGGGCGAGGACAAGTTCGCCAGCGTGGCGTGGGCGCCGTCGAGCACCGGTTCTCCTGTGCTCGACGGAGCCCTGACCTGGGTCGACTGTCAGGTGTCGGCGGTGCACGAGGCCGGCGACCACCGCATGATCATCGGCTCGGTCGTGGAGCTCGGGCCGACACGGGACGCGCAGCCGTTGCTGTTCTACCGCGGCCGTTACGCCTCGCACGCCGAACTGGACCCGCGTGGCTGGTCGGGCGAGGTTCTCGACAACCTGCTGACCTGGCAACGCCAGTCAGAATGGCACTGAGGCCGTGATCTGCCAGCAGGCGGCCGGAATCCGCACCTCGTCACCGTGCACGAACTCGTCGAACGCGCCGCGGACCTCGGAGATGATCCGCGGCCGGTCGGCCTCGGATGCCGCCCTGAGCGCCCGGGAGATCGGCCCGAGGTTGCTGACGTATGGCACGAGCAGCTCCTCGGGCATCGTGCAAACGCGGTCCACCGGCTCGATGACGACCCCGCTCCAGCCGCTCTGCTCGAAGAGTTCGCGCGTCCTGTCGGCGTCGGCGAGCGAGAACGGCCCCGGCCCGTCGGGGTCCGGCGGCGGTGCGTCCGGCAGGAACGGCGCGGAGGCCTTCTGCGCGGTCGTCATGAACGAGTTCTCCCGCGCCGACCGCCAGGTGATGAAGCACAGCTCACCGCCGGGCGTGGTGGCGCGCAGCAGGTTGCGGAACGCGGCCACGGGATCGTCGAAGAACATGACCCCGAACCGCGACACGACCAGGTCGAACGTCTCGTCGAACGGGTGCACCTGCGCGTCGCCGACCACGAACCGGACTTTGCCGCGCTGGGCGGCGCCGGCGATCATCGTCCGCGAGATGTCGAGCCCGACGCACTCCGGACCGTCGCCGAGCGCGTCCGCGATCGCCCTGGTCACCGCGCCCGTGCCGCATCCGACGTCGAGCACCCGGTCCCGCGGCCGCTCCAGCGCCTTGGCGGCGAGCAGCTCCTCGAACGGCCGGAGCACCAGGTCCACGATGTCCTGCGCGTTCGCCCAGCCCTCACCCGCGGCGTTCCACCACTCGGCCTGTTCGCTGTTGACCTCTGCTGTCATGCTCCCACCGTCCTGCTTCAAGTCGGCTTGAGGTCAAGTGTCGTGGACAATGTCGAAATCGGCATCGGAGAGGTCGTGCGCCGCTCGGGCGTGCCGGCCTCGACCCTGCGCTACTACGAGGAACGCGGCCTGATCAGCTGCGTTCGCCGCCGCGGCCTCGCCCGTGTCTTCGAGACCACCGTGCTCGAACAGCTGGCGTTGATCGCGGTCTGCCGGTCAGCGGGGTTCTCGCTGGACGAGATCCTGCTGATGTTCGCCCCGGACGGCCGCCCCAGCCCGAACCGCGCGATGCTCGCGGCGAAGGCCGATGAGCTGGACGCGACCATCCGCAGGCTCGCGTCCATGCGGGACGACCTGCGGCACGCGGCAGCCTGCCCGGCACCGTCCCACCTGGAGTGTCCCTCGTTCCAGCGCGTGCTAAACGCTCCAGATCTGCGGCGCGACGGTGACGGCGGCGGCCTGGTAGGGCGGTAGCGGCTTGCCCTCGACCACGACCTCGATCGGCCACTTCTCCTTCAGCACGACCCACAACCGTCCGGAGAGACCGGCGAACGCGCCGAGCAGGTTCGCGCCCTCGGCGACCTGCAGCACGTACACCCACTTCGCGGTGTCCGGTGCGCCTTCGAGCGGCTCGCGCCAGACCCGGCGCAACCGGCGGCCGCCGTGTCGTGCGGCGTCGGCGGTCAGCACGATGTCGGCCTTGCCCGGGTCCGGGGCGTCGGCAGGTGCCTGGGCGGTGAAGCGGTACGCGACCGGCGGCACCTCGTCGATGCCCGGCACCGCGGCGAGGTCGTCGCTGTCCGGATCATCCAAAGTGGACGCGATGAGCGCGCGTTCCTCGGCCGTGATGCCGATGTTCTCGTACGCCATGGAGAGCAGCAGAGTGCCCTCGGCCTGCGCGGGTTCTCCGCCGAAGTAGTCCTCGCGCACCGACCGCAGGGTGTCGTCCTCCAACCGGCCGGCGAGCCGCGCGCACAGGTCCGTGACCGTGGCGTAGGTCTTCACATCCATGAGAGTCACTTCTTCTTGTGCGGGCCGAGGTCGGTTTTGGTGACGTTACCGTGTTCGTCCTGGACTATCCGGATGACCCGATCACCCTTCGGGCCTTCCCAGGTCCAGCTCTTGTCACCGCCGACGTCCGGGTGGCTGTAGCGCGGCGGGGTGCTCTGCGGCACGCCGTCCGGCGCCGGGTTGGGCGCGGGCGGGTTGAGGATCACGCCGGGGTTGGTCGAGTCGGGCGGGAACGCCGTGCGGATCTCGCCGGTCGACAGCACCGTCGTGCGGATCATCACGCCGTCGACCACGCCCTCGTAGTTGTAGGCCCAGGCGGGGTCGCCGTTGGCGTCCTTCGTGGGCTTCGGCCCGGACACCGGCGGTCCCTGCTGGGTGACCTGGTACGCGGCGTCGAGGATCTTCGGTTCTTTCCAGCTCGGCGGGAACTCCGTCTTGCCGGAGAAGCCGGTGCCCGCGATGTGGCCGCCCTGCTTGCCGCCGTCGCCGTGGATGATGTGCTTCTTGGACGCTTCGCTGTGGTGGATGTCCTCGGGCTTCGGGTCCGAGGTGGGCTTCGGCGGCAGCGGCTTCTTCGGCGGCTTGTTGTTGCCCTTGCCCGCCGGAGTGCCCGGCTTGCCGCCACCGCCCGGCTGGCCCGCTGTCGCCGCCTGCTTGGCGGCCTTCGTCGCGCTCGACAGGCCCGCGCCCGCGTTGATGTGCCCGTGCGTCTGCGCAGGTTTCTTTCCAGGGCCTGGGTTCTTGGCCTTGCCGGTCATCGGGCCCTATCCGTTCAGCAGCTTGGTGAGGTTGGTCAGGCTGGAGATCAACGCGGTGGTGTAGCCGATGATGCGCGCCGCCCACTTGACCACCGCGGCGGTGATCTGGGCCGCGATCACCGGGATCGTGACGACGAAGATCGCCTCCACCGCCCACACGATCACCCTGGCGACCAGGTCCGCGATCAGGTCGCGGACGACCTCGCGGGTCATCTCCACCAGGCCGCCCGCACCCTCCGTCGCGGCCGCCATCGCCGCCGAGATCGCGGCCAGGCCACCGATCGCCTCCACGTTGTTGCCCATCAGCCGCTGGTAGGCCTCCGCGGCGTCGCCCTCCCAGCCGACCAGGTCGCTCTCCAGGTCCGCGCGCAGGTCGGCGGACATGTCGTGCAGCTCGGTGGCCATGTTGTTCCACGTCGCGGCGTGCGACCTGACGACGTCCGGCGCGCCGGTCAGCTCGTCGAGCATCTCCCGCAACGGATCGAAGTACTCCATCGCCCAGCCGAGGCCGTTCGAGAGCAGCGCGCTGAACGGGTCCAGCACGCTCGCCGCGACGTCGACTCCCAGCGACGCACCCGCGAGCAGGTCGTCGACCCAGCCTTCGCTCTTGATCGCGTCGACCAGGCCCTCGACGCCGTCCGCGAGGCTGGAACCCGTCCACGCCTCGCGGGACGACTGGACCGGAGCAATCAGGTCGCTCATGCGTCACCTCCGGCCGCGGTGATGCGGTCGGCGTTGTCACCGTCGGCCACCTCGTACGTCTCGGCGCTGGCTCGAAGCTCCTTCGCGACCAGCTCCAGGTTCGTGTCGACCTGCGCGATCACGTCGTCGACCTCGGTGTGCCGGCTCTCCAGCACCCCGGAGATCCATCCGCACAGCAGCCCGTAGGCCTGGTCGTCACCGGTGATGTGCGCGCTGGCGGCCTTGACCTTCGCGAGCCGCTGCTTGAGCGCGTCGATGTTGCCCGCGTGCGACCGCAGCTGCTCGGCCTCGACGTTGAACCCGCTCACCACCGCTCCTCGGTGTAGGTGCGGTCGGTCCGGTCGTCGTTGCGCACGGGCTCGGGTTCGGCCGTGCCCAGGTTGCGGCTGACGCTGTCCACAATGGCCTTGGCGGCCGCGGACTCGGTGCCCACGGTGTCGGCGACGATCTCCTTCGACCGCTCCGCGAGCTGCCTGCGCGCGGTGTTGAGCGTGGCCATGATCGTCGCGGCCACGGTGTCGGGGGTCGCCTTCCCGATCCGGTCGGTGAGCTTCAGGCTCACCATCGTGCCGGTCGAGTCGATCGCGACCTCGGCCATGCCGGCCGGATCGTGCGCCGTGATCCGCAGTCCCCGCAGCTGTTCGCTCATGGACTTGGTGTCGGCGGCCAGCTTGTCTATCCGGCCTTTCCACGCCGCCAAACGCTCACGCGCGCCGTCCGGGTCCAAGATGCGTTCGTCCACGGGCCGGGAGTGTAAGCACGAAAATGATCACAGTTGGGCGGAACGGGTGAGGCGCTTGATGTGATCTGCCGGACTCCCGAACAGCTGACTGCTGCCGTGGGCGCGCTTGAAGTACAGGTGGGCGTCGTGCTCCCAGGTGATCGCGATGCCGCCGTGCAGCTGGACCATCTCGGACGCGACCTTGAGGAACGCCTCCGAGCAGTAGACCTTCGCGACCGCCGCGGACACCTCGTCGTTGGCGGCCCGGGCGGCTGAGCGGGCCGTCTCGACGAGCACGTGCATGTCGGCCATGCGGTGCTTCAACGCCTGGAACGACGCGAGCGGCCGTCCGAACTGGACACGCGTCTTGGTGTACTCGACGGTGAGTTCGAGGGCTCGCTGTGCCGCGCCGACCTGTTCCGCGGCGAGGGCGGCCAGGGCGATGTCCTGGATCTCCGGCTTCCACGGGCCCAGGCGGGTGGCGGGGGTCTTGGCGAAGTGGATCGTGGCCAGGCGGCGGGTCTGGTCCACGGTCGGGGTGTGTTCGCGGGTGACGCCGGCCAGGTCGACCTCGTAGAGCGAGCGGCCGTCGCTGACCAGGAGGATCTCGGCGAGGTCGCCGTCGAGGACGTAGCGCGCGGTGCCATCGAGGTAGTCGCTGCGAGCGTTGACCTCGGGGTAGTCGAACGCGTCCGTCGACGTGATCTCGGTGTGGTCCCAGGCGACCGTCGCGATGGCTCCCTCGGCGATGCGGCGCAGGAGGATGCCGTTGCCGGTGGTGGTCAGGAGTGCTTGGGCCGCGATCATCGAGCCGAGCAGCGGCGACGGGGTGAGGGTGCGGCCGAGTTCTTCCAGCGCCACCCGGGTTTCCGCTCGGGTCGCCCCGGATCCGCCGTGCTCCTCGGGGATCGGGAGCACGCCGATGTCGCACAGCCTGGCCCACAACGCCTTGTCGTAGCCGTGCGGGGTCTCGATGGCCGCGCGGACGTCCGAGTGCTTGGCGAGCAGGCCGCGGACGGCGTCGCGGAGCGCCTCCTGTTCCGGTGTCACAACGCCTCCAGCACGCGCGCTCGGTGCATCGACGGGCTGCCCCACGCGGTGCGCAGGGCTCGGGTCCGCAGCAGGAACCGGCTCAGCTCGTGCTCGGCGGTGTAGCCGATCGCGCCGTGGACCTGCAGGGCGGTGCGGGCAGCTTGCCAGGCAGCGTCGGAGGTGGCGACCTTGGCCGCCGAGACGTCGCGTCGGGTCATGGTGACCGCCGCGCCGAACACCAGCGGACGCGCGAGTTCGAGTCCGATGAGGACGTTCGCGAGGTGGTGCTTGACGGCTTGGAACTGGCCGATGGGCTGGCCGAACTGAGTACGTGCCTTGACGTGGGCGGTGGTCATTTCGAGCATGGCGCGGCCCAGGCCGAGGAGCTGGGCCGAGCAGGTGAGGACGCCGAGGTCGAAGGCGCGCGCAGGCACGTCGGTGGCGATGACCGCGCCGGCGGTCAGTTCGACGAGCGTGCGAGCCGGGTCCACGGAGGACAGCTCGGCGACGGGGGAGGCTTCGTGGAGCGTGCCGGCTTCGACGAGGAAGTAGCGGTCGGCTTTGACGGCGTGCGGGACATGAGGCGGGAACGCCACCGAGCCAGGACCAACACCGAGGGCGGGCAGGACCGCCAGTGACTCGATCAGCGGACCTGCGACCGCGTGATGTCCCAGCTCCTCGAACACCACGACCAGGTCGACCGGGTCGGTCACCTCGTCCACGCCGAGCTCGGCCAGGTCCCGCTTCCCCGAAGCGAGGAACCCGTGCAGCACCGCGGCGAGGTCGGTCTGCTCCTCGGACAACGTGAACATCATCGTGGCAGCCCCAGGATCCGTTCGGCGATCACGTTGCGCTGAATCTCGTTGGTACCCGCGTAGATCGGCCCGGCCAACGAGAACAGCCACCCGTCCCGCCACCCCGGCGCGACCTCACCCAGCAGGTCCATCGCCGTCTCGTGCAACTCCACGTCCAGTTCCGACCAGAACACCTTGGTGACACTGGCGGCCGGTCCGGTGGGCGGGTTCCCCAACGCTCCGAAGGTGTGCAGCCGATACGCCTGGGCCCCGATCCACGCGTCGACCACGCGATCACGCAACGCCGGATCAGGATTCTTGCGGTACAGCTCTACCAACCGCCCGGCAGCCGCGACGAACCGGCCGGGACTGCGCAACGACAACCCGCGCTCGTTGCCCGCGGTGCTCATCGCGACCCGCCAGCCGTCGCCGACGTCGCCGATGACATCGCGGTCCGGCACGAACACGTCGTCCAGGAAGATCTCGGCGAACCCCGGCTCGCCGTCGAGCTGGGCGATCGGCCGGACGGTCACCCCGTCAGCCCGCAGGTCGAACATCAGGTAGGTCAGGCCGCGGTGACGTCCCTCGGGCGAGGTCCGGAACAGCCCGAACGCCCGATCCGCGAACGCCGCCCGCGAGCTCCAGGTCTTCTGCCCGCGCAGCAGCCAGCCACCGTCGGTCCGGACTGCGGTGCTGCGCAAGGAAGCCAGGTCGGACCCGGCCTCGGGCTCGGACCACGCCTGCGCCCACACCTCGTCGCCGCGCGCCATCGACGGCAGGATCCGAGCACGCTGCTCGTCGGTGCCGTGCGCGAACAACGTCGGTGCCAGCAGGAAGATCCCGTTCTGCGACACGCGGCCGGGCGCCCCGGCGGCGTGGTACTCCTCCTCGAAGATCAGCCACTGCAACAACCCCAGGTCGCGGCCGCCGAACTCCTCGGGCCACGAAACGACCGACAAGCGCTCGGAAGCCAGCAGCCGTTCCCACGAGCGGTGTTCCTCAAAGCCCAGAGCTGTGTCCATCGAGGACAAGGGCCGCACGTGTGCAGCCAGCCACGACCGCAGCTCGGCCTGGAAGTCCAGCGTGGCGGAGTCGAGGGAGAGATCCATCAGCTGGAGGCCTTCTTCATCGACCGGGCGTCCATCCCCGCCAGCGCGTCCGGGCTGACCTCGGCGTTGTGCGCGTGGGCCAGGTGATGCAACCCGAACACCGAGTCCATCCCGGCCCGCATGCCCATCAGGTCCTCGGACTGGTTGACCGCCTTCTTCGCCAGCGCCAGCCCGAACTGCGGCATCGCGGAAATCCGCGAAGCGAGCTGGAAGGTCTCGTCCTCAAGGGACGTACGCGGCACGACGCGCGAAACCATGCCCCACTCGTAGGCGCGCTGAGCGGAGAACCGGTCGCCGGTGAACAGCACCTCCTTGGCGGCGCGCGGCCCGAGCACCCACGGGTGCGCGAAGTACTCGACCCCCGGAATCCCCATGCGCACCACGGGATCCGCGAAGAACGCGTCCTCGGCGGCCACGATCAGGTCGCACACCCAGGCGAGCATCAGGCCGCCGGCCACGCACGCGCCCTGCACCATCGCGATCATCGGCTTCGGGATCTCCCGCCACCGCCGGCACATGCCGAGGTAGACCTCCATCTCGCGGGCGAACCGGAGATCACCGCCCTCGCGGCCCACGTGGTCCCACCACAGCACGGCCTTGCGCTCGAACGACACGTCGACGTCCCGGCCGGGTGAGCCGATGTCGTGGCCCGCCGAGAAGTGGTCGCCGGCGCCGGCCAGCACGATCACCTTGACCTCGGCGTCGTTGACCGCGCGGGTGAAAGCCTCGTCCAACGCGTAGGTCATCGCCGAGTTCTGCGCGTTGCGGTACTCGGGGCGGTTCATGGTCACGACGGCGACCGCGTCCCGCCGCTCATACTCCACTGTCACGCGTTCTCCTTGCGCAGTTGGGTTTTGAGGACCTTGCCCATGGCGTTGCGGGGGAGCGCGGGCACGAACTCGACCACGCGCGGCACCTTGTAGTTCGCCAGCCGCTCCCGGCAGAACTCGATGACCTGGGCCTCGGTCAGTTCGAACCCGGCAGACGTCACGACGTGCGCCACGCCGACCTCGCCGAGCCGCGCGTCCGCCAGCCCCACCACGGCCGACTCCGCAACGCCGGGCAGCCGGGCCAGCACCTGCTCGATCTCCGCCGGATACACGTTGAACCCGCCGCAGATGTACATGTCCTTGAGCCGGTCGGTGATCGAGAGATACCCGCGCTCGTCGATCTTCCCGACATCGCCGGTGTGCAGCCAGCCGTCGGCGTCAACCGCTGCCGCGGTCGCCTCGGGATCGTCGAGATAGCCGAGCATCACGTTCGGCCCGCGCAGCAACACCTCGTCCTGCTCACCCAGCCGCAGCTCGAAGCCGGCCATGGGTGCCCCGCACGTGTGCGCGACCGTCTCCGGTGAGTCGCCAGGACGGCACATGGTCGCGACGACGGCCTCGGTCAGCCCGTACGCGGTGAGCACGGTCAGCGAGAGCTCCGAGCGCATCCTCTCGATCAGCGCCACGGGCACGACAGCGGCACCGGTGACCGCGAGCCGCAGGCTGGACAGGTCGAACGAGCCGCGCTCCGGGTGGTCGAGCAGGGTCTGGAAGATCGTCGGCGGCCCGGGCAGCACGGTGATCCGTTCCCGTTCGATCAGCCGCATCGTCTCGACCACGTCGAACACCGGCTGCGGCACGATCGTCGCCCCGGTGAGCAGGCAGGCCAGGATCCCGGCCTTGTAACCGAAGGTGTGGAAGAACGGGTTGACGATCAGGTACCGGTCGGCGGAAGTCAGCTCACCACAAGCACCCCAGGCCGCAGCCACGCCGAGTGACTGCCGATGCGCACTCATCGCCCCCTTGCTGCGCCCGGTCGTCCCCGACGTGTACATGACGTCGCACAGCTGATCCGGAGACGTCTCGGGCAGATCCACGTCCGGCGCGGACCACGTGATCGGTAGTCGCACCAGCACTTCGGGCAGATCCGCGGACAACGCCCGCAGCTCGGCGAGCCGATCCCGCCCCAGGAACTCGCCTGCCACGATCAAGGCCCGCGCGGCACTGCGGTGCACCACGTCCAAGGTCTCGGTGGCGGTGAACCGGGTGTTGATCGGGACGAGAGCCGCCCCGGCACGAAGAGCCCCGAGCGCGGCGATCACCCAGTCAGCCGAGTTGGGCGCGCACAACGCGACCCGATCGCCGGGCCGCACACCCATTCCGACGAGAGCGCGCGCGACCTCGTGCACGGAGGCGCGCAGCGCGGGATAGGTGAGCCTGACTTCCCCGTCCACCAACGCTTCCGCGTCGATGTACGAAGCAGCTGCTCGGTCGAGCGCGGCTGAAACCGTTTGCCTGCTTGGATCGCTCACTGTGACGTCCTCCAAAGCAAGTGCTTGGTAGGTTAGAGTATGGCCCATGGAGTCCTTCCGGCGCGAGGTGCGGGAATGGTTGTCCGCCAACCTCGTCGGTGAGTTCGCTGAGCTGCGCGGCCTGGGTGGACCCGGTCGCGAGCACGAGGCGTTCGAGGGACGGCTGCGCTGGCACCGGCACCTCGCCAGGAGCGGGTGGACGTGCCTCGGCTGGCCCGGTGAGCGCAGTGTGGAGGAGCAGGTCGTCTTCCACGAGGAGTACGCGGAGGCCGACGCTCCCGCGAAGGTCGACATCGTCGGCGAGGGACTGCTCGGCCCGACGCTCATCGCGTTCGGCACGCCGTCGCAGAAAGAACGCTTCCTGCCGAAGATCAAAAGCCTCGACGAGTTGTGGTGTCAGGGCTACTCGGAACCGAACGCGGGTTCCGATCTGGCGAACGTGCAGACGAAGGCCACCCTCGTCGATGAGCAGTGGGTGATCGACGGCCAGAAGATCTGGACGTCGAACGCGCACTACTCGGACTGGATCTTCGTGCTGTGCCGCACCGAACCGGGTTCGCAACGCCACCACGGCCTCTCGTACCTGCTCGTGCCGATGAACCAGGCGGGCATCGAGGTCCGGCCGATCCGCCAGCTCACCGGCACCTCGGAGTTCAACGAGGTGTTCTTCGACGGCGCTGTCACGGCCGCGGAGAACATCGTGGGCCGACCTGGCGAAGGCTGGAAGATCGCCATGGCCACGCTCGGCTTCGAACGCGGCACCGCGATGCTCGGCCACCAGGTGAGCTTCCGCCGCCAGCTCGACGCGATCATGGCGTCAGCGCCGGAGGAGATGCGGGAGAAGCTCACCAGGGCGTGGCTGGAGCTGCACGTCATGCGCTCGCACACGCTCAGGACCATGAACGACGACCCCGGCCCGGAGGCGTCCGTGCTGAAGCTGTTCTGGGGCGGCTGGCACCGCAGGCTCGGCGAGCTCGCGATGGAGTCGCTCGGCCCCGAGTCGATGCTCGACGGCAACGAGTGGCAGCGCATGTTCCTGTTCAGCCGCGCGGAGACGATCTACGGCGGTTCGGACGAGATCCAGCGCGAGATCATCTCCCATCGAATCCTGGGGCTGCCGCGATGAACAACAACCTGCTCAAGGACAAGGTCGTCGTCGTGACGGCCGCGGCGGGCACGGGCATCGGCTCGGCGACCGCGAAACGCTGCCTCGAAGAAGGCGCGACCGTGATCATCTCCGACTGGCACGAGCGCCGGTTGAAGGAGACCCACGAGGCACTCGGCACCGCGCACGCGATCCCGTGCGACGTCACCAACGAGGAGCAGGTCCAGGCGCTGGTCGATGGCACGGTCGAGCGGTTCGGCCGCATCGACGTGATGGTCAACAACGCGGGTCTCGGCGGCGAGAGGTCGGTGCTCGACATGGCCGACGACGAGTGGGCGAAAGTCCTCGACGTCACGCTCAACGGCACCTTCCGCTGCACCAGGGCCGCACTACGCCAAATGGTCGCCCAACGAAGCGGTGTCGTCGTTAACAACTCCAGTGTGATCGGCTGGCGCGCCCAGAAGGGTCAAGCCCATTACGCGGCAGCGAAAGCCGGAGTCATGGCGTTGACGCGCTGCGCCGCGATGGACGTGGCCGAGCACGGCATCCGGGTGAACGCGGTCGCGCCCAGCTTGGCGGCGCACCCGTTCCTCGCCAAGGTCACCAGTGAGGAGTTGCTGACCGAACTGGCGTCCCGGGAGGCTTTCGGGCGCGCCGCCGAGCCCTGGGAGGTCGCGAATGTGATCGTGTTCCTCGCCAGCGACTACTCGTCCTACCTCACGGGCGAGGTCGTCTCGGTGAGCAGTCAGCACCCATGAGGAAGGAACGACCGGTGGGCTACCAAAATGATGAGTAGCAGGCGACAGGAGCTGCTGGGGCTCGCGGCACGCATGTTCGCGGAACGTGGCTACGGGCAGACCACGGTCAGGGACATCGCGGACGCGGCGGGCATCCTGTCCGGCAGCCTCTACCACCACTTCGACTCGAAGGAGTCGATGGTGGACGAGATCCTGCGGACGTTCCTGGACGAGCTGTTCGCGTCGTACCGGGAGATCGTCGACGCCGGCCTCGAACCGAAGCAGACGCTGAAGGCCCTGGTCGTGGCGTCGTTCGAGGCGATCGACGCGCGGCACGCCGAGGTCGCGATCTACCAGAACGAGTCGAAGCACCTGATGCCGCTGCCGCGGTTCTCCTACATCGAGGACCGCAACGTGGAGTTCCGCAAGCTGTGGACGGTGCTGCTGGAGGACGGCATGGGCGCGGGCGTGTTCCGCGCGGATCTCGACGTCGACCTCGCCTACCGGTTCATCCGCGACACGGTGTGGGTGGCCGTGCGGTGGTACCGGCCGGAAGGTGGCCTGTCCGCCCAGACGATCGCCGACCAATATCTCGCGATCTTGCTCGACGGCATCGCCACGGGTCGCCGGAAGAACTCGAAGACGCAATGAAGGAGGGCCCTCGTGGCCGAGGCGTACATCATCGAGGCTGTGCGGACCCCGGCGGGACGGCGTGGCGGCGAGCTGAGCCACAAGCACCCGGCCGATCTGGGCGCGCACGTGATCACCGCGCTGCTCAACCGCGTGGACGTCGACCCGACGGACGTGGACGACGTGATCTTCGGCTGCGTGGACACCGTCGGGCCGCAGGCCGGTGACATCGCGCGGACTTCGTGGCTGGCTGCCGGGTTCCCGGAGCAGGTGCCGGGGGTGACGGTCGACCGGCAGTGCGGGTCGAGCCAGCAGGCGTTGCACTTCGCGGCGCAGGCGGTGATGAGCGGGACGGCGGACGTGATCGTCGCCGGTGGCGTGCAGAACATGTCGCAGGTGCCGATCGGGTCGGCCATGACGGCCATGTCACAAGCAGGGAGCCCCTTCGAAGGCTGCGAGGGCTGGCAGCACCGGTACGGCGACGAGGAGGTCAACCAGTTCCGCGCGGCCGACCTGATCGCGGTGCGGTGGGACCTGTCTCGCCGTGAGATGGAGGAGTTCGCGCTGCAGAGCCATCTGCGGGCGATCACCGCGATCAAGGAGGGGCGGTTCGACCGGGAGATCGCGCCGGTGGACGGGGTGGTGCACGACGAGTGCCCGCGTTCCGACACCAGTGCGGAGAAGATGGCAGCGCTGCAACCGTTGCGTCCTGGCGGGCGGACCACGGCGGCGTTGTCGTCGCAGATCTCCGATGGTGCGTCGGCGGTTCTGGTGGTGTCGGAACAGGCTGTGCGTGAGCACCGGTTGACGCCGCGGGCTCGGGTGCATCACATCTCGGCGCGCGGATCCGACCCGATCTACATGCTGACGGCCCCGATCCGGGCGACCCGGTACGCGCTGGACCGGGCCGGGATGTCCATTTCGGACATCGACCTGTTCGAGATCAACGAGGCGTTCGCGTCCGTGCCGATGGCGTGGGCCAAGGAGCTGAAGATCGATCTCGGACGCGTGAACGTCAACGGGGGAGCGCTCGCGTTGGGCCATCCGATCGGTGCCACCGGGACGAAGCTGTTCACGACGATGCTGCACGAGCTGGAGCGGTCGGGTGGCCGGTACGGGCTGCAGACGATGTGCGAGGGCGGCGGTCAGGCGAACGTGACGATCATCGAACGTCTCTGAGCCTGTCGATGATGGTCTCGGCTTCCTCGATGATGCTTTGGACGAGCTCTTCGCACGTGGGCAGGTCGTCGAGCAGGCCTGCGACCTGACCGGAGGCGAGCACGCCCGCGTCGGTCCTGCCTTCGACCAGTCCCGCGCGCAGCAGCATCGGGGTGTTCGCGGCCATGATCACCTGGGACCAGGTGAGGTCCTTGCCGTGCTTCACGGCCAAGCCCTCTTTGATCATGGTTCGCCAGCTCAAGCCGGTGTGCCGGCGGAACTTGGCGGCGTTCGTGATCGCCCTGGCGAGGCTGCTGACCTTGCCTGATCTTTCGAGGTGGTCGACGAGGTCGGTGCGCAGGACTCGGTGCGGCAGGCCGTCGACCCTCGTGGTGACGACCGTGCCGTTGAGGTCGCGTTGCAGGTAGGCCTGTTTGACGGCGTCCGGGACCGTGCTCTCCTGGGTGAGCAGGAACCTCGTGCCCATCGCGATTCCGGCCGCGCCGTACGCCAGTGCCGCGGCCAGGCCTCTGCCGTCGAAGAAACCGCCGGCCGCGATCACCGGGATGTCGACGGCGTCCAGCACGCTCGGCAGCAGCAGAGTGGTGGCCACGCCGCCGGTGTGGCCACCGCCCTCCCCGCCTTGCACGATCACCGCGTGGGCGCCCCACCTGGCGACTTTCTCGGCGTGCCTGGCGGCACCGATCGACGGGATGACCACGACTCCGGCGTCGTTCAGCTTGGCGATCATGTCCGGTTTCGGGGCCAGGGCGAAGGAAGCGACCTTGACCTGTTCGCGGATGAGCAGGTCGACGCGTTCCGGAGCGTCCTGGGCGTCGGCCCTGAGGTTCACGCCGAACGGGTTGGACGTGCGAGCGCGGGTCTCCTTGATGGCGGCTTCCAGTTCGGCGTAGGTCATCGTCGCCGAGGCGAGGATGCCCAGGCCGCCGGCTTCCGCCGTCGCGGAGACGAGTCTTGGCCCGGCTACCCAGCCCATGCCCGTCTGCACGATCGGGTGCCTGACGCCGACCAGCTCGGTGAACGCGGTTCTCATGACGGGACTTCCCTGTCCCGCTTGGCGTCCGGGTCGAGCAGTGTTCTGATGAGCTTGAGCTCCTCGTCGGTCGGGAGCCTGGTCTCGGTGACGTCGTCCGTGTTGAGCGGGAACGACGTCTGCTTCTGGACCTCGTCCACGGACACGCCGGGATGGGTGGAGACGAGGCGCATCGAGTGGTCCGGGGTGTCGAAGTCGAGGACCGCCAGGTTGGTGATGACCCGGTGGATGTCGTGGAACGGGCCGACGGCGTGGTCGTAGCCGACGCCGGAGACGACGTCGACGGCGTTGACCAGCACTCTGGGGCTGTGCCTGGGGACCCAGTAGCTGGTGCGGTGGTTGATGGTGTTGCCGGGTGCGCCGCGGAAGCCCAGCAGCTGGCGGGTGGGCTTGGCGTGGTCGCCGATCGCGGAGATGTTCTGGTTGCCGAACCTGTCCACCTGGTTCGCGCCCATCACGACGTGCCTGCGGCCGTGCGCGACGACGTCGAACACCCTGCGGTACGGGAGCCATCCCTCCACAGTGGACTCAGGGGTGAGGAGGAAGGCTTCGCCGTCGGAGAGCAGCAGGTCTGGTTCGGTGGTGAGCCTGGCCAGTTTCGCGCCCAGGGACGGGATGAGACCCATCGGGCTGGCGAGCGTCTCACCCGCGCCGACGAACAGGTCGGCACACGCGGTCACGCAGATCTCGGCCCTGGTGATGTCGCTCATGCCGGTAGCCTCCCTTCAGCGGCGGCTTCGGCGTACTCGCGTTGTTTGGCTTCATCGCGCGGGTAGTCGGGCACGCAGCTCGTGAACCCGGCTCCACCTGGTGCTTCGATCACGCCGTCGACCATCATCCGGTTGAGCAGCAGGGTTTGCGGTGGTCCCTCGAAGCTGTCCACGATCTGTTCGCAGGAGACGTAGCGGCGGTCCGCGGCCAGGCAGAACAGGTCGTCGAAGTACGGGTCCGGGCCGAGGTACTGGGCGTTTCCGTGCTTGTCGGCTCGGTTGAGGTGCACCAGCGCGACGTCGAGCTTGAGCGCGGGCATGGCGACGAGCTCTTCGCCGTCGTCGTAGGGGGAGCGGACGGTCTTGAGCTCTGGCGCGTACTTGAGGACGTCCGAGCCGAGCCCTGCCCTGATCGGGAGGAACGGCAGGCGGTGTCCGGCTGCGCGGAGCCCGGTCTGGAACATGCCTTCGTCGAGTTCCAGCACCTCGATCGCGCCGGTTTCCCTGGCCCGTTTGAACCACGGGTCGTACGGGATGGTGTCGAGCGAGACGAAGCCGTAGACGAGCTTGCGGATCTTGCCCGCCGCGCACAACAACCCGGCGTCCGGGCCGCCGTACGTGACGACGGTGAGGTCTTCGACGTCGGTCCTGAGGATGGCTTCGACCAGGGCCATCGGCTTGCGCCGCGAGCCCCAGCCGCCGATGCCGACGGTCATGCCGTCCTTGATGGTGCTGACGGCCTCGTCAGCTGTCATTCGCTTGTCGCGCATGGTTTCCGTCCAGGAAGGCCTGCCGGGCGTGGTCCGACACACCGGTGAGGTTGAGCTCGAAGGTGAAGCCCTGCTCGAAGCGGTAGCTGTGGTGCACGCGCTGCGGGTCGATGCCGTTGATCGCCTCCTTGGCGGCGCGGATCACGGTCGGGTCCTTCTTGGCGATCTCCTTGGCGATCTCGCGCGCCGCGTCGTCGAGCTGGGCGCGCGTGGTCACCTCGACGACGCTGCCGTGGTGGTGCAGGGTGTGCGCGCTGACGTTCCTGGCCGTGTAGTACAAGGTCCGCATCAGGTGCTGCGGGACGAGCCTGGCCAGGTGCGTTGCGGCACCGAGCGCGCCGCGGTCGACCTCGGGCAGTCCGAACGTGGCGTCGTCCGAGGCGACGATGATGTCCGCGTTGCCGACCAGCCCTACGCCGCCGCCGAGGCAGAAGCCGTTGACCGCGGCGATGACCGGCACCTCGCAGTCGTACACGGCCGCGAAAGCCTTGGCGCACCCCCGGTTCGCGGCGATGAGCGCCGCATGGCCTTCCGTGCGCTGCATCTCCTTGAGGTCGACGCCCGCGCAGAACCCGCGGTTCTCGGCCCTCAGGATCACCACTCGCGCTTCCGGGTCCTCACCGGCTGTGGTGATCGTCCTGGCCAGCTCGAACCAGCCCTGCGACGGGATGGCGTTGACCGGGGGATAGTCGATCGTGACCTCGATGATGCCGTTTTCGGTGTGGCTGCTGGAGATTCCCATCGCGCCGCCTTCCGAACCAAGCGATTGCTTGGTAATTTAGCAGCGCCGGAGCGACCGGGGTAGGTGCATCGTGGAACTGTCCCTCGACGGAAGCGTCGTCCTGGTGACGGGCGGCGTGCGGGGTGTCGGTCTCGGCATCACCCGCGCCTTCCTGTCGGCCGGGGCTGTGGTGGTGACTTGTGCCCGGCGTCCGGCTGAGGTGCCCGGCGCTGCTTTTGTGCCGTGCGATGTCCGGGACGCGGATCAGGTTTCCGCGCTGGTGGCCTCCGTCGTCGATCGTTTCGGGCGGTTGGACGTCGTGGTGAACAACGCTGGTGGAGCGCCGTTCGCCTGGGCGGACCAGGCTTCGCCGCGGTTCCACCAGAAGATCGTGGAGCTGAACCTGCTGGCGCCGTTGCTGGTGTCGCAGGCGGCTTATGGGGTGATGCGCGGGACCGGCGGCTCGATCGTGATGGTCAGCAGCGTCTCCGGCCGCCGTCCTTCGCCTGGTACCGCTGCTTATGGCGCCGCGAAGGCCGGGCTGGACAACCTGACCGCGTCGTTGGCGGTGGAGTGGGCGCCTCGCGTGCGGGTGAACTCCTTGGCAGTCGGGATGGTGCGGACCGAGCAGTCGCACCTGCACTACGGGTCCGCGGAGGGCATTGCGGCTGTTGAGCGCACGGTCCCGCTCGGCCGGCTCGCCACGCCGGACGAGGTCGGTGCGTGCGCGGTGTTTTTGGCTTCTCCGCTGGCTTCGTACGTCACCGGGGCGACTTTGGTTGTGCACGGCGGGGGTGAGGTACCCGCGTTCCTGGGTGCCGCCGACACGGATGGGGGTTCGTCATGAGCTTGTGCGAGGACCGGGTCGTCATCGTGACCGGTGCGGGCCGTGGCATCGGGCGAGCACATGCCCTGGCCTTCGCCGCTGCCGGCGCCAGGGTCGTGGTGAACGACCTCTCCGTGGGCCCGGCCGCCGAGGTGGCGTCGCTGATCGGTCCGCGGGCCGTCGTGAACACCGACGACATCGGCACCTGGGCCGGCGCCGCACGAGTGGTGGACGCGGCGGTGTCGACGTTCGGCGGACTGGACGTGCTCGTCAACAACGCGGGCATCGTGCGCGACCGCATGATCGTGAGTTGCGGCGAGGACGAGTTCGACGAGGTCGTGCGGGTGCATTTGAAAGGCCACTTCGCACTGCTTCGGCATGCCGGTGCCCACTGGCGCGCCGTGCACAAGGCAGGCGGTCGCGTGTCCGGCCGCGTGATCAACACGTCGTCCGGTGCCGGGCTGTTCGGCAGTGTCGGGCAAGCGAACTACTCGGCGGCCAAGGCGGGAATCGCGGCTCTTACGCTGGTGGCTGCGGCTGAGCTGGCTCGCTACGGCGTGACGGTGAACGCTATCGCTCCCGCCGCGCGGACCCGGATGACCGAGGCGACGTTCGCCTCGACGATGGCGGCGCCCGAGGACGGGTTCGACGCGATGGCCCCGGAGAACATCTCGCCGCTGGTGGTGTGGCTGGGTTCGGCGGAAGCCGGGGACGTGACCGGCCGGATGTTCGAGGTCGACGGCGGACGGATCTGCGTGGCGCACGGCTGGCAGCGCGGGCCGGAGGTCGACAAGGGCTCCCGGTGGTCGCCGGACGAACTGGGCGAGGTGGTCCGCAAGCTGGTGGCCGACGATCACCCGGTGCCGGTGTACGGCGCCTGACCTCGGAATCGATCCGGATTCGAGCCCCTCCGGGGTAGCCGAAGCTCCCCACTCCAATCGTCTCAGACGGGTCTGACAGCGTCGGGCTCTCAGATTCGTTCGATGATCGTCCCGGTCGCCATCGCGCCACCAGCGCACATCGTGATCAAGGCCGTCGTCGCGTCCCGCCGCTCCAACTCGTGCAACGCCGTGGTGATCAGGCGGGTGCCGGTGCTGCCCACCGGGTGGCCGATCGCGATGGCGCCGCCGTTGACGTTGACCCGGTCGAGGTTCGGGCGGTGCACGGCGGCCCACGAGAGCACGACGGACGCGAACGCCTCGTTGACCTCGAACAGGTCGATGTCGGCCATCTTCATGCCGCTGCGCTCCAGCAGCCGCGTGGTCGCGTCGACCGGGCCGTCGAGGAGGTAGTACGGGTCGGAGCCGACGAGGCACTGGGTGACGATCCGCGCTCGTGGCCGCAGTCCGTGTGCCCGCGCGAAGTCCTCGTCCACGACCATGACCGCTGATGCGCCGTCGGAGATCTGCGACGAGGTGCCCGCCGTGTGCACGCCGTCGGGCAGCACCGGTTTCAGTGCGGCCAGTGCTTCCAAAGACGTCTCCCGCAGACCTTGGTCGGTCTCCACGAGCTCCTCGCCGACCTTCACCGGGACGACTTCGGCGGTGAACCGTCCCTCCGCCCAGGCCCGCGCCGCGCGGGTCTGCGACTGGACGCCGAACCGGTCGACCTCCTCCCGCCCGATGCCGCGCTTGAGCGCGATCCGTTCCGCGCCGACGAACTGGTTCGGCGCGTCGATGGACCACGAGTCCGGGCGGGGCGAGCCGGCGTCGCCGATGTTGCTGCGCAAGGGAACGCGGCTCATGGCCTCGACACCGCACGCGATGCCGCACTCAAGAGCCCCCGCATGAATCAGCCCGGCGATGAGGTGGGTGGAGTGCTGGGCCGAGCCGCATTGGGCGTCGATGGTGGCGGCGCCGGTCGTGTACGGCAGGCCCGCGTGCAGCCAGGCGGTGCGGGCGATGTTGTTGGACTGCTCGCCCGCCTGCGTGACGGTGCCGCCGATGACTTGTTCGACAGTGGACGGATCGACACCGGTCCTGTCAAGAAGACCTCGTTGTGCCGCACCGAGGAGCTCGGCGGCGTGCAGGCCCGCCAACCAGCCGCCCCGCCTGCCGATGGGCGTGCGCACCGCTCCCACGATCACCGGACTGCCCACGCGAGCCTCCTCGAAAACTAGAACACGTTCCTGCAGGGCTCCAGATTGGCCGCCTGGGGGCTTCAACACAAGGCGCAAGCGTGTTTGAATCGGATAGAACGCGTTCCACCTAGGAGGTGCCTGTGGGCAAACCGCGCATCCCGGAAGGCTTCGACTTCACCGACCCCGACATGTACGCGAGTCGTCTGCCGGTCGAGGAACTCGCCGAACTGCGCAAGACCGCGCCGATCTGGTGGAACTCCAAACCGCACGGCCAGGGCGGTTTCCCGGACGAGGGCTACTGGGTGGTGACCCGGCATCACGACGTCAAGGAGGTCTCGCGCAACAGCGAGCTCTTCTCCAGCCGGGAGAACACCGCGATCATCCGGTTCAAGGACGACATGCCGCGCGACAACATCGAGATGCAGCGGCTGCTCCTGCTCAACATGGATCCGCCCACACACACGAAGCAGCGTGGCATCGTCTCCCGCGGCTTCACTCCCAAGGCGGTCAACGCACTGCGCGACGCTCTCACCGAGCGCGCCGAGCGGATCGTGGCGGAGGCGATCACGAAGGGCAGCGGCGACTTCGTCACGGACGTGGCGTGTGAGCTGCCGCTGCAGGCGATCGCCGAGCTCATCGGCATCCCGCAGGAGGACCGGCGCAAGATCTTCGACTGGTCCAACCAGATGATCGCCTACGACGACCCGGAGTTCGAGATCGAACCGCTCGCCGCGGCCACCGAGCTCCTCGGTTACTCCTGGACGATGGCGGAGGACCGCCGCAAGTGCCCGCGTTCGGACATCGTCACCAAGCTCGTCCAGGCCGATGCGGACGGTGCGTTCCTGGCGTCGGAGGAGTTCGGCTTCTTCGTGCTGCTGCTCGCGGTGGCCGGCAACGAGACCACGCGCAACGCCATCACGCACGGCATGAAGGCGTTCCTGGATCACCCGGACCAGTGGGAGCTGTTCAAGGCGAAGCGGCCCGCCACGGCCGGTGACGAGATCGTGCGGTGGGCCACGCCTGTGGTGTCGTTCCAGCGCACCGCGATGGCGGACACCGTGCTGAGCGGCGTGGAGATCAAGCAGGGGCAACGGGTCGGCATGTTCTACTCGTCGGCGAACTTCGACGAGGAGGTCTTCGACGCACCGGAGAAGTTCGACATCACCCGCGATCCCAACCCGCACCTCGGGTTCGGCGGCAGCGGCGCGCACTTCTGCATCGGCGCGAACCTCGCCCGCCTCGAGATCGACCTGATCTTCAACGCGATCGCCGACGCCATGCCGAACATCAAGCAGATCGCCGAACCGCGGCGGCTGCGGTCGGGATGGCTCAACGGCATCAAGGAGTTCCGCGTCCAGTACGCGTGAGAACACGAAGAAGCCCCTCCCGGACGCCGGGAGGGGCTTCAGCAAGCACGTCAGGGCATCTTCAGCGTCGCCAGCGCGCGTTCGGTCTCCCAGAAGGCTCGCATCGACTTGATCAGGCCGTTCTCGTCGACGTTGTAGACGAAGACGCCCTCGGTGTCCACGCGTGCGCCGCCGGGCAGGAACGCGGATATGGTGCCGACGTTCGCGCACTCGGAGCCCGCCGCGAACGAGTCGTGCATGGCGAACTCGAAGCGTTCCACGTTGGCGATGGCCAGGTCCCAGAACGCGGCGATGGCCTCCTTGCCGTGATGGCCCTTGCCCTCGGCGTCGAACATGGACGGGCCCACCGGGTCCTCGACCACGGCGTCCTCGGCGAACAACGCCAGCCAGGCCTCTTTGGTGCCGCTGGTGACCGCCTCCATCGAGCGCCATGAAGCCATGCGGGCAGGGGTTTCCGTGCGAGAGGCCGTCCAGTTGATGGCGGTCACGCGAACTCTCCGATCACCTCGTCGGCGAAGCGCCGAAGTCCGTCCTTCTTGGCCTGCAGGGTGCCGTCGAAGCCGACGCCGTAGAACAGCCACGGCACCACGATCACGTCGGTCACGCCGATCTCGTCCAGCTGCTTGTACCCGTCGAGGCCGAACCGGTCGATGCACACCGCCTGGATCTCGAACGGCCGCTCGAACGCGCCGAGATCCGTGAGCTGGGCGATCACCGACTTGAGCTCCTCGAACTTGATCATCGCGGACGTCCAGCCGTCACCGGCCCGGGCCGCGCGCTTCAACGCGGCGGGGGAGTGGCCGCCGACGTAGAACGGCACGGGCGAGGTCGGGGCCGGCGACATCTGCAGGCGGTCGAAGTCGAAGTAGTCGCCGTGGTACTCGACCATCCCGCCGCCCAGCACGAGCTTCAGGATGTCGATCATCTCGTCGACGCGCGGGCCGCGGTTCTTGTAGGGAGCGCCGCACCACTCGAACTCCTCCGGCGACCACCCCAGTCCCACACCCAGCCCGAAGCGGTTGCCGGTCATGTGCGCGACCGAACCGACCTGGCGCGCCAGCAACAACGGATTGCGGGAACCCAGTTTCAGCACCTGCGTGTAGAAGTGGATGCGCGACGTCACGGCGCCCATCGCGGCGGCGGCGACGAACGGGTCCACCCACGGGGTCTCGGCGTTCCACATGCGCGAGCCGTCAGGCGTGTAGGGGTAGTCGGCGGACACCTTCTCCGAGAAGAAGAGCGAGTCCGGCAGCGCGATGGAGGCGTAGCCGCACTCCTCGGCGCACCGGGCGAGCTCGGTCAGCTGGTCGAGCGGGCTCATGGCGATGCCAACGGTGAACTTCACGGCTTCTCCGATCCGACGACCCACATGGCGAAGAACTGCGAACCACCGCCGTACGCGTGGCCCAGGGCGACCCGCGCGCCGTCCACCTGGTGCTCCCCGGCGGTGCCCATGACCTGCATGGCGGCCTCGGCGAACCGGAGCAGCCCGGAGGCGCCGATCGGGTTGGACGACAGCACGCCGCCGCTCGGGTTGACCGGCAGGCGGCCGCCGATCTCGGTCTCGCCCGCCTCGGTGAGCTTCCAGCCCTGGCCGATGTCGGTGAAGCCCAGGTTCTCCAGCCACATCGGCTCGAACCAGGAGAACGGCACGTAGATCTCGGCCGCGTCCACTTCGGACAGCGGGTCGGTGATCCCCGCCTGCTTCCACAAAGCGCGAGCGGCGTCGCGACCGGCTTGCGGGTTGACCTGGTCGCGACCGGCGAACGTGGTGGGTTCCGTGCGCATCGCGGTCGCGCGGATCCACGCGGCACGACCCGAGGTCGGCTCGGCGGAGATCACGACCGCACAGGCGCCGTCCGAGGAGGGGCACGTTTCGTCGTACCGGATCGGGTCCCACAGCATCGTGGACGCTCGAACCGATTCGACGGTGATGTCCGGCTGTTTGAGGTGCGCGTAGGGATTCTTCGAACCGTTTCGACGATCCTTGGCCGCCACCATCGCGCCGATGTGTTCCGGAGCGCCGGCGCGGCGGATGTAGGCGCGGACGTGCGGGGCGAAGTAGCCGCCCGCACCCGCGTGCACGGGCATGGTGAACGGGGTGGGCACGGACAACGCCCACATCGCGTTCGACTCGGACTGCTTCTCGAACGCCACGGCCAGCACTCGGTTGTGCACACCGGACTGGACGAGCGAGGCAGCCACGTTGCCGGTGCTGCCGCCGACCGAACCCGCGGTGTGCACGCGCAGCAACGGTTTCCCGACCGCGCCCAGCGCGTCCGCGAGGAACAGTTCGGGCATCATCACGCCCTCGAACAGGTCCGGTGCCTTGCCGAGGACCACCGCGTCGATGTCGGACCAGTCCACGCCCGCGTCGGCCATCGCGCGGTCGATCGCCTCGCGGCACAGGCCCGCCATCGAGACGTCGAGGCGTTTCGCGGCGTGGTGTGTCTGGCCGGTGCCGACCACTGCTGCCGGGCGCATCAGTCCCGCCCTTCCATCGTCGGGCCGAGGTGCTGCGGGGCGCGGTGCGTCCGGCCGGTGGCTGGCTGTCGCATCTAATCCCGCCCTTCCATCACACACACGAGGTTCTGCTGAAGCAGCGGTCCACTCGTCGCATGTCCCAGCACCTTCGACGCCGAGCCGTCGTGCACCCGTCGGGCCGCCTCACCGATTCGGGCCAGGCCGGCCGCGAACATCGGGTTGCCCGCCAGCACGCCACCCGACGGGTTGACGCTGATGTCCCCGAGGCCAAGTGCCTGGCGCAGCAGGATCTCCTGGTGGGTGAACGGCGCGTGCAGCTCCGCCACCTCGACTCCCTCCGCGCCCGCGGCCTTGCCCGCAGCGACAGCGGAAGGAGACGTCAGCAGGTCGCGGGCGCCGAAGGACGGTGAGTCCACGCGGTGTTCGAAGCCGGTGATCCACGCCGGTCGCTCGCACAGTTCCCTGGCGCGGTCACCAGCGGCCAGCACGATCGTCGCCGCGCCGTCGGTGATGGGCGCGCAGTCGTGCCGCCGCAACGGATCCGCGACGTAGTCCTCGGCCAGCAGCTCGTCCACGCCGACCGTGCCGGACAGCTGCGCCAGCGGGTTCGCGAGAGCAGCAGCACGACTCTGCGCGGCAACGGACGCCATCGCACGTTCGTCCCACAGCCCGGCCTCGATGCCCATCCGAGCCTGAATCCCCGCCAGGCCAATGGAGTCAGGCCACAGCGGCGTCACGACGTAGGGATCGAGCTGCATCGCCATCACGCGGCGGAGCTGACCCGCGGACGACTTGCCGAAGCCGTAGACCAGCGCGGTGTCGACCTCGCCGCAGAGCAGCTTCACCCAGGCCTCGTACAACGCCCAGGCCGCGTCCATCTCGACGTGCGACTCCATGATCGGCGGGAAGGCACCGATCGCGTCGACCGCGGAGACGAACGAGAAGGCACGCCCGGCCAGGTAGTCGGACGAGCCGGAGCACCAGAACCCGATGTCGGACTTCGTGAGCCCGAGCGAGCCCAGCACCTCGTGGAAGATCGGTACCAGCATCTCGACACCGTTGGTGGTGCCGTCGGTCTCGCGCACGCAGGGCGTCTGTGCGAACCCGACTACCGCGATGTCACGCATCAGGGCCTCACAGGTGCTGGGAGTAGGAGTCGAACGGCGCGTCCGGCTCACCGGAAGGCTTGAAGTGGTCGATGTTCTGCATCGTCGGGCCCCACTCCTCGCGCGGCTTCCACACCGCCTCCACTCGCATGCCCATCCGCACGTCCTCCGGCGCGATGCCGAGCAGCAGGTGCAGGAACGGGATGTCCGCGCCGTCCAGCAGCACGTAGGCCGAGACGTACGGCGGTGGGATGCGCTGGCCCAGGAACGGCACGTTGACCACGCAGAACGTCGTGATGGTGCCGCGGTCCGACAGCTCGATCTGGTCCGTCGTCGGCACACCGTCGGTCGGGCACGCGGGGCGCGGCGGGAAGTAGACCTTCGCGCACGACGGGCAGCGTTGCGCGATCAGCCGGCCTTCCATCAGCCCACGCAGGAACGGGTCCTCGGTCGGCGACGCGGAATGCGTGTAGTGCAGGTTGACCGGCGTGATCACCATTGAGACCTCGTCGGCTTCAACCGGTGCATCGCCAGGTTCATCGGAGAGCTCGAAGCACTCGATGTCGGTGATCGCGCCGACCCGTTCGGCACGCCATCGCACCCGTACGCGCGCGCCGGTGGCGATCGCGTCGGGGGTACCAGCGTCCACGGCGTGCAGCAGCGAGGTGTCCGAGCCGTCGAGCTGGATCAGCGCCCACGCGAACGGCCGGTCCAGCGGCTGGCCTTCGAGCGGCGCGGGAATCCACGACCAGCCGCGCACCACACCGGTCGACGCCACGCCGACGAACTCGGTGAGCCGCTCGGCGGTCACCGGGTCGTACTCGAGCGGCGGCACGTGCACCCGGCCGTCGGAACCGCGGATCCCGGTCACCTTCCGGCGGCGCAGATCCGTGAGGAACCGGCCCAGCGTGGGGCCGGTGGAGCGCGTGTAGTCGAAGCCCACGTCGAGCGGAGCACTCAGTGGCCGAGTCACAGATCAAAGTGAAACAGGTTCTCGAAATGGTGGCAAGATGGGTGCATGAAGCTCGGTCTGCAGCTCGGCTACTGGGGTGCCGCGCCACCCTCGAACGCCCCCGAACTCGTGGCGGCGGCGGAACAGTTCGGCTTCGACGCGGTGTTCGCGGCCGAGGCGTGGGGCTCGGACGCCTTCACCCCGTTGGCCTGGTGGGGATCCGACACGCACCGGGTCCGGCTCGGTACCTCCGTCGTGCAGATGTCGGCACGCACACCGGCCGCCTGCGCGATGCACGCACTGACCCTCGACCACCTGTCCGGAGGACGGTTCGTGCTCGGCCTGGGCGTCTCCGGGCCACAGGTCGTGGAGGGCTGGTACGGGCGGCCGTTCGCGAAACCCCTTGCCAGGACCAGGGAATACGTCGACATCCTGCGCCAGGTGCTGGCCCGCGAGGCGCCGGTCCGCAACGACGGCCCGCACTACCCGTTGCCTTATCAGGGGCCGGGCGCGATCGGGCTCGGCAAGCCGCTCAAGCCCATCACCCACCCGCTGCGCGCTGACCTGCCGATCTGGCTCGGCGCGGAGGGTCCGAAGAACGTCGCGCTGACGTCGGAGATCGCCGACGGCTGGCTCGCGATCTACTACGCTCCCCGGCTCTCCGGGATGTACAACGAATGGCTCGACGACGGCTTCGCCAAATCGGGCCGTAGCAGGGAGAACTTCGAGGTCGCTGCCACCTGTCAGGTCGTCGTGACGGACGATCCGGTGTCGGTCAGGGCCATGCTCAAGCCGTTTGTCGCTTTGTACATCGGCGGAATGGGCGCACCCGGCATGAACTTCCACGCCGAGGTCTTCACCCGCATGGGATACGGCGAGGCCGTGCGGGACATCGACGAGCTGTTCCAGGCCGGACGCAAGGACGAGGCCGCACAGGTGGTTCCGGACGAGCTGGTCGCCGAGATCAGCATCGTCGGCACGGCCGAGCACGTCCGCGACGAGATCGGGCGGTGGGAGAAGGCCGGCGTCACGATGCTCATCGTCGGCTGCCGCGACGTTGCCTCGATCAAGGCAGTAGCGGAGGCTTGTCAGTAGGTGAAACGCGTTCTACTTTGAGGGTGTGGTCACTGGACTCTGGAACATCGCCGCCGACCGGCCGGACCTGACCGCGCTGGTCGATCCGAGCGGTCGCGAGATCACCTACCGGGAGCTGGCGGCGGAGGCCGACCGCTACGGGCGCGGGTTCCAGGCCCTGGGGCTGGCACCCGGCGACAGCATCGTGCTGATGCTGCCGAACAGCGCCGAGCTGGTGGCGGTGTACTTCGCCGCCTACCAGACCGGCCTCTACGTCGTGATGGCCAACTGGCACCTGACCGGGGCCGAGGTCGCGTACCTCGTGCAGGACAGCGGCGCCAAAGCCTTCGTAGCGCACGAACGGTTCGCCGCGGCGGCAACGGAAGCATCGGCCGGCCTGCCGGACGACGCGAAGTACTCCGTCGGTGACATCGACGGATTCACGCCGCTCAGCAAGCTCGGCGAAGGGGAGACCGGACGTCCCGATGTCCGCACGACCGGCTCGCCGATGCTCTACACGTCCGGCACGACCGGTCGGCCCAAAGGCGTGCGCAGGCCGTTGACCGGCGCGGATCCCGATGTGATTCCGCCGTCGGCGCCGTGGTTCTTCGGCATCTTCGGGATCAAGCCGCACGACGGGCACGTGCACCTGTGCGGATCACCGCTCTACCACACGGCGGTGCTCAACTTCGTCGTCATCTCCATTCAGCTCGGCCACACCGCGGTGCTGATGGACCACTGGGCGCCAGAGGACATGCTGCGGCTGATCGAGCGGCACAAGGTCACCCACAGCCACATGGTGCCGACCCAGTTCCACCGGCTGCTCGCGCTGCCGGACGACGTGAAAGCCAAGTACGACATGGGTTCGCTGCGCGCGATGATCCACGGTGCCGCTCCGTGTCCGCTGGAGGTCAAGCGCCGCATGCTCGACTGGTGGGGACCGGTCGTGATCGAGTACTACGCGGCGACCGAGGGCGGCGGCACGGCGATCTCCGCGCAGGAATGGCTGCGCAAGCCCGGATCCGTCGGCCTGCCGTGGCCGACGTCGGAGATCAAGATCCTGGACGAGGACGGCAACGACCTGCCGGTGGGCGAGCGCGGCCTGGTCTACATGCGGATGGGTGACGCGACGTTCGAGTACCACAAGGACGCGGAGAAGACTCGCGCTGCCCGGGTGGGGAAGCTCTTCACGTTGCAGGACATCGGCTATCTCGACGAGGACGGCTACCTGTTCCTGTGCGACCGCAAGAACGACATGATCATCTCCGGTGGCGTGAACATCTACCCCGCGGAGATCGAGGGCGAGCTCGTCTGCCATCCGAAGGTCGCGGACGTGGCCGTGTTCGGTGTGCCGCATCCGGACTGGGGCGAGGAGATCAAGGCGGTCGTGCAGCCGGCCGATGGCGTTGAAGCGGATGAGACTTTGACGGAGGAGCTGCTGGAGTTCGCGCGCACCAGGCTCGCGAAGTTCAAGCTGCCGCGCACGATCTCGTACCTGGCCGAGCTGCCACGCGACCCCAACGGCAAGCTGTACAAGCGAAAGCTGAGGGACCGTGCGTGACGCGATCAAGATGACCCCGGCCGAGGTCGAGGAGTTCCTGGCCGGGCAGAAGACGTTGATCGTGGCCACCATCGGCCGCAACGGCCTGCCGCACCTCGCTCCGATGTGGTTCGCGGTGCTGGACGGCGAAATCGTGTTCTGCACGGACCGCAAGTCGCAGAAGATCGTGAACCTGCGACGCGACCCGCGCTGCAGCGTGCTCGCCGAGGCGGGGGAGACCTACGACCAGCTGCGTGGCGTGCACATGGAGGGCGTCACCGAGTTCACCCCGGACCTCGGCCGAGTCGTCGACGCCGTCGTGGCGCGCAACTTCGGCCATGTCGGCGACAGCGACGTCGAACGAGAAGCCTTGCGCAAAGCCATGTCCAGGCGCGTCGCCGTCGTCTTCCGTCCGACCAGGACGGCCAGCTGGGACCACCGGAAGCTGATGTCTGGAGTGACCCCATGACCCTGAACCGCCGTCAGGTGCTCGCCGGAGCCGGTCTCGCGCTGGCCTCCGGACTGGTCAGGACCTCACCGGCCTCGGCAGACCTCGGCGAGTTCGACGTCGTGGTCGTCGGCTCGGGCGCGGCCGGAATGACCGCCGCTCTTGCCGCCGCCAAACGAGGTCTGAGCTGTGTGGTCCTGGAGAAGGCGCCGACGTTCGGTGGTTCCGCCGCCAGGTCGGGTGCCGGTATCTGGATCCCCAACAACGAGATCATCCTCGCCGCCGGCATCCCGGACACCCCGGAGAAGGCCCGGCAGTACCTGGCGGCCGTCGTCGGTGACATCCCGGCCGTGCGGCAGCAGGCCTATCTCACGCAGGGCCCGCAGATGATCTCGTTCGTCATGCGGAACAGCCCGCTGCGGTTCCGGCACATGGACGGCTACAGCGACTACTACCCCGAATACCCCGGCGGCATCGCGAGGGGCCGGTCGATCGAACCGGAGATGCTCGACGGCCGCGTCCTCGGTGCCGAGCTCGCCAACCTCAACGCCCCCTACCTCGCCACCCCGGCGGGCATGGTCATCTACGGCGCCGACTACAAGTGGCTCGCGCTCGCCCTGGTCAACGCCAAGGGAGCCGCCACGGCCGCCGCGGCACTCGCCCGCGGCACGGCAGCGGCGTTGGCGGGTCAGAAGCCCTTGACGATGGGTCAGGCGCTGGCGGGCGGTCTGCGCGCGGGCCTGATGCAGGCGAACGTCCCGGTCTGGCTGAACACCGGCTTGGAAGATCTGGTCGTGGAGAACGGCGCGGTTCGCGGCGTGCTGACCTCGCGCGGGCTGGTGAAAGCACGCCGTGGCGTGATCATGGGCTCGGGCGGCTTCGAGCACAACGCGGCCATGCGCGCCCAGTACCAGCGGCAGCCGATCGGTACGCAGTGGACGGTCGGCGCCAAGGAGAACACCGGCGACGGCCACCGCGCGGGCCAGCGCGCGGGCGCGGCGTTCGACCTGATGGACGACTCCTGGTGGGGCCCGGTCGTCCCGACGCCCGGCTCGCCGTACTTCTGCCTCGCCGAACGCACCCTGCCCGGCGGCCTGATGATCAACGCCGCGGGTCAGCGGTTCGTCAACGAGGCGGCCCCCTACAGCGACGTCGTGCACACCATGTACGACAAGAACCCCGCCGACCCGTGCATCCCGGCGTGGCTCGTCGTCGACCAGAACTACCGCAACAGGTACCTGTTCGCCGACGTCGCGCCCACGCTGCCGCTGCCGGACGCCTGGTACCAGGCCGGCGCGGTGGTGAAGAACTGGTCGCTCGACGGGCTGGCAGGCGCGATCGGCGTTCCCGGCACCGCGTTGAAGGCGACCGTCACCCTGTTCAACAACCAGGCCTTCGCCGGCCGCGACCCCGACTTCAAGCGCGGCGACAGCGCATACGACCACTACTACACCGACCCGGCCGTCTTCCCGAACTCGTGCCTCGCCCCGCTGTGGGCACCGCCGTACTACGCGTTCAAGATCGTGCCGGGTGACCTCGGCACCAAGGGCGGCCTGGTCACCGACGCCCGTGCGCGCGTCCTGAGGCCCGACGGCTCGGTCATCCCAGGCCTGTACGCGGCGGGCAACGTCAGCTCGGCCGTGATGGGCCACAGCTACGCCGGCGCGGGCTCGACCATCGGCCCGGCCATGACGTTCGGCTACATCGCGGGCAACGACGTCTAGACCGTCGCTGCCAGGGGTTGGCTCTGTTGGCGTCTGCAAGTACCGCCAACTCTTGATCACATCGCCGCTGACCACACCCAACCGGCCCCGGAACCGGCCATGGCTGGAGAGCGCTCTCGACGGGCAACCGTGCCCGGTATGCGCGTTCATGGCGTGGGCCGGAACAGCCTGTGCACGGTGCCGCCGATCACGATGGAAAGGCTCGGTACCAGGCCCGGTAGGGTTGCGGGAGCGCTCCCACAATCCTGACCGGAGGCACTCGGTGAGACGAGCACTGGCGACTGTCCTCCTGCTGGTGATCTGGGCGGGTTCGGCGCAGGCCGAGCCCGCCCAGTCCATTGCGTGGGCACCTTGCGCGGAGAACCCCGAAGGCGAGTGCGGGACGTTGACCGTGCCGCTGGACTGGAGCAGACCTCGCGGCCAGCGCATCGACCTCGCGGTAGCGCGCCACCAGGCCACTGATCCGGCGCGACGGATCGGCGTGCTGCTGGTCGACCCCGGCGGACCTGGTGGATCGGCGGCGGAGTTCGCGTTGTCGGGCCTCTTCAGCCCGGAGATCCGGGCTCGGTTCGACATCGTGGGCATCGACTCGCGAGGGACCGGCAACAGCCTGGCGATCCGCTGCGCCGACCTGATGGCCGGCCAGCCGACGAGCTACCCGGCCGACGCGGCGGCCTTCACCGCGTTGCTGCGCTTCAACCAGGGCGTGTTGCGGAAGTGCCGCGAGCGCAGCGGGCCGATCTTCGACCACGCTGACAGTGGCGCCGTGGCAAGGGACATGGACGCGGCCCGGCGCGCGCTGGGCGAACGGAAGATCAGCTACCTCGGGCTGTCCTACGGCACGATGTTCGGCCAGTTGTACGCCGAGAGGTTCGGGAGCCGCGTACGTGCCATGGTCCTCGACAGCGTCGTCAACCACAGCGCGGACGCCGAGCAGTTCGTGGGCGATCGAGCCGCGGCAGTGGACGACTCGTTCGCCGAGTTCGCGAAGTGGTGTGACCGCGAGGAGTCCTGCGCCCTGCACGGCCAGAACGTCCACCAGGCCTGGGAAGCCGCGCTCGTCCGCGCCGGCGGTGAGCAGCAGCGGCTGATCGACTCGATGTACCACGCGCTGGGCGGACCGGACTGGCCGTGGGCCGCGCAGCTCATCGCCGGCGTGCGGGCACTGTCCTTCGAACCCAACTACGAGTCGGTCCGCCTGGCCGCGGTGTGTCAGGACTTCGCGCTGCGCATCAGGAACTTCGCACAGTACGCACAGCTGCGCGCCGAGGAGCTCCGGAGGTCGCCGGTCATGCGCGGCAGCCTGATCGGCCACGACGAGGCCACCGCGTGCGTCGGTGTACCCGGCCCGCCCAGCAACCCGCCGCATCGCCTGGACATCGGCGACGCACCGAAGATCCTCGTGCTCAGCGCGCGCCACGACCCCACGACTCCGTACGACTGGGCGGTGAACATCCACCGGCAGGCGCCGCGCAACACCGCGTTGCTGACCTACGAGGGCTGGGGCCATGTGGCGTATCCGCGCACCGCCTGCACCCGCGGTGGCGTCGACGCGTACTTGCTCAACCTCGAGATCCCGTTGCACATCTGCCCGGCCGGCGAGAGGTAGTCTCCGCGCAGCACACGTCTTCTGGGGGGAAGAGTTCATGCGCAGATCGATGCTGTCCCTGTTGAGCTCGGTGGTCCTGGGGGCGGCCGTCCTGACCACCGCGCAGGCAGAGGCTCCGGCAGCCGGGACCACGCTCACCTTCGTCGCACATCAGGACGACGACCTGCTGTTCATGAACCCGGACATCGCGATGGACGTTGAGGCGGGCAACAACGTCTGGGTCGTGTACCTGACGGCGGGCGAGGTGCACACCAGGGACCCGATGTCGTACGCCAACATGCGCATCGAGGGCGAGCGCGCCGCGTACGCCAAGACCGCCCGCGTGCCGAACAAGTGGACGTACGAAGAGCTGTGGGTCAACGGCCGTCCTCTGGCGACGAACAGGCTCAACGGCACGAATGTGCGCCTGGTCTTCACGTTCGTCCACGGCGCGTCCGGCGAGTGCAAGGACGTCAACGGCGATCCGCGGGGCGACCTGTACAGGATGCTGAAGGACCCCTCGTACGTCGCCCGCCCGATCGACGGACGGCCCTCGTACACGCGGGAGTCCTTCACCGCCGTGCTGCACACGCTCATCGGCTACGTGAACCCGGCGCACATCCGGTCGTCCAGCACCATCGGCCACCGCGACGATCCCAACAGCGACCACGTCGACCACACCTCCGGGGCGATCTTCGCGGCCGAGGCGGACCTCGACAGCGCGCGCAACACGTGGATCCGCCGCGACGAGTACACCGGCTACCACAGCCGGGACCTGCCGGAGAACGTGTTCGGGTACTGGCAGACCCGCAAGATCGAGATCTGGGACGAGTACTGGCCGCACGACCCGGCGGTGGCGCGGGACAGCCACGCTTACGCGTTCAGCCGCCAGATCCGGCCGGACGACCGGGTCTTCCGCCCTGGCACGCCCTGGGTACCGCCGGGTGACTTCTCCGTCCCGGGCTGCTAGTGGCGCGTCTCGGAACGTCGGCGAGGTGATCCACGCTCAGCAGGGCACCACGATGCACCCGTCCGACCGCGAATTCCCCTGGCAACGTTCCGGGCCACACCACTAGCGGCCCTTGAACTCCGGCTTGCGCTTCGCGGCGAAGGCGCGAGGACCCTCCTTCGCGTCCTCGCTGCGGAACACCTCCATGCCGAGCCGGGCGTCCACTTTGAACGCCTCGTTCTCGTGCATGGCCTCGGTCTCCCGCATGGTCCTCAGGATCGCGCGCACCGCGAGAGGTCCGTTCGCGGTGATCAGCTCGGCGAGCTCCATCGCCTTGTTCAACGCCTCGCCGTCCGGCACCACGTGACCGATCAGGCCGATCTCCTTGGCCTCGGGCGCTTTGATGTGCCGGCCGGTCAGCAGCAGGTCCGCCGCCACCGTGTACGGGATCTGGCGCGGCAGCCGCACCGCTGACCCGCCGAGCGGGAACAGGCCCCAGCGCGCCTCCGAGACGCCGAACCGCGCGCTCTCGCCGGCCACGCGGATGTCGGTCGCCTGAAGGATTTCCGTGCCGCCCGCGACCGCCGGGCCTTCCACCGCGGCGATGAGCGGTTTCGTCAATCGACGACCTTTCAGCAGCGGTTCGATGACCGAGAAGTCGAACTTCCCGTCCGACTCGCTGGGATGGTTCTGGGTCATCGCCTTGAGGTCGGCGCCCGCGCAGAACGACCCGCCCGCGCCGGTCAGGATGCACACGCGCACGTCGGGATCGTTGTCCACGCGGTCCCACGCCTCGCGCATGATGGCCATCATCGGTCCGGACAAGGCGTTGCGGACCTCGGGCCGGTTCATCGTGACGACCAGAACATTGCCGACCAGGTCCACCAACGCGTGTGGTTGGGTCGTAGTCGTCATTCGGGCGCCTCCTGGATCGAGTCTGACCGCACGGGGGATTGTCCAGAACAGTAACACGTTCTACTTTGCCTACCATGGCCCTCAACGTCGCAGACCTCGTTGAACACGCCGCCGACACCGTGCCCGACCGGACCGCGCTGGTGTGCGGGTCCAAGCGGGTCACCTATGCCGAACTTGAGACACGAGCCAACAAACTGGCTCACCACCTGGCAAAGAACGGCGTGACACAGGGGTCGCACGTCGGGCTCTACGCACGCAACTCGATCGAGCTGGTCGAGGCGATGCTCGCGGTCTACAAGCTGCGTGCGGTCGCCATCAACGTGAACTACCGCTACACCAAGAACGAGTTGCAGTACTTGTTCGGCGAAGCGGACCTGGTCGCTCTGGTACACGAACGGCGGTATTCGCCGTTGGTCGCGGAGGTCGGCGCGCCCGGCCACACCGTGGTGATCGACGACGAGACCGACGAGGAGTTCGCCGGCGCCGACTACGAGACCGCGCTGGCCGCGGAGTCGGGGGAGCGGGACTTCGCGCCGCGCAGTCCCGACGACCTCTACATCCTGTTCACCGGCGGCACGACCGGCATGCCCAAGGGCGTGATGTGGCGGCACGAGGACGTGTGGCGCACGCTCGGCGGCGGCATCGACTTCGTGACCGGCGAACGGCTCACCGACGAGTGGCAGCAGGCCAAGTCGGGCAAGGACTACGGCCTGGTGCGCCTCTGCCTGCCGCCGCTGATCCACGGCGCCGCGCAGTGGGCCGTGCTGGGCGCGCTGTTCTGCGGCAGCACGGTGGTGCTGGTGCCGAAGTTCGACCCCGCCGAGATCTGGCGGGTGATCGAGCGGGAGAAGGTCCAGGTCGCGGCGATGACCGGCGACGCGATGGGCCGGCCGTTGATCGAGGAGTTCCAGCGCGGCTCCTACGACGGGTCGTCGTTGTTCGTCCTCAACAGCAGCGCGGCGCTCTTCTCCTATCCGGTGAAGAAGCTGTACCAGGAACTCCTGCCGCACACGACGCTGCTGGAGTCGATCGGGTCGAGCGAGACCGGGTCGACCGGCATCGGCGCGGTGCCCAAGGAGATCGTGCAGACCGACGGCACCAAGGTGAAGCTCAACGAGGACACCATCGTCATCGACGACGACGGCAACAAGCTGGAACCGGTGCCGGGCGTGATCGGCAAGCTCGCGCGCGGCGGGCACATCCCGCTGGGCTACTACAAGGATCCCGAGAAGACCGCGCGGATGTTCGTCGAGGTCGGCGGCAGGCGGTTCACCGTGCCCGGCGACTACGCGCGGTTCGAGGAGGACGGCGACATCACGTTGCTCGGCCGCGGCAACACCTGCGTGAACACCGGTGGCGAGAAGGTGTTCCCGGAGGAGGTCGAGGGAGTCCTGAAGTCGCACCCGGACGTGTTCGACGCGCTCGTGATCGGCGTACCGGACGAGCTGCTCGGCGAACGCATCGGCGCGATCGTGCGGCCACGTGACGGCGCTGCGCCGACACTGTCCGAACTGGACGCTCACGTGCGCGACACGCTCGCCGGCTACAAGGTGCCGCGACTGCTGTGGCTGGTGGACGAGATCGGCCGGACACCGAGCGGCAAACCCGACTACCAGTGGGCCCGCCGCCACGTGGAGGAACATGCGCACCAGCCTGTGTGACCAGCTCGGCATCGAGCACCCGATCTTCGGCTTCACGCCGTCCGAGCACGTGGCGGCGGCGATCAGCCGGGCGGGCGGACTCGGCGTGCTGGGGTGCGTGCGGTTCAACGACGCGGAGGACCTCGACCGCGCGTTGACGTGGATGGACGAGAACACCGACGGTAAGCCGTACGGGGTGGACATCGTCATGCCGGCCAAGGTGCCCACCGAGGGCACCCAGGTCGACCTGTCGCAGCTCATCCCGCAGGGGCACAAGGACTTCGTGCAGCGGACGTTGCTGAAGCTCGGCGTGCCACCGCTGCCCGACGGCGAGGACAGCGAGGGCGTCCTCGGCTGGCTGCACTCGGTGGCGCGCTCCCACGTGGACGTGGCGCTGGAGCACCCGATCCGGTTGATCGCCAACGCACTGGGCTCGCCGCCGGCCGACGTGATCGAGCAGGTGCACGCGGCCGGGGTGCCGGTGGCTGCCCTCGCGGGCAAGGCCTCGCACGCCCAGCGGCACGTCGAGAACGGCGTCGACATCGTGGTGGCGCAGGGCTACGAGGCCGGTGGGCACACCGGTGAGGTCGCGACGATGGTGCTCGTGCCGGAGATCGTCGACGCCGTGTCCGTCCCGGTGCTCGCTGCGGGCGGAATCGGGTCGGGGCGTCAGGCCGCGGCGGCCATGGCGTTGGGCGCGTCGGGCGTGTGGATGGGCTCGTACTGGCTGACCACCGCCGAGTACGCGCTCGGGAACTCCAGCACGCAGCAGGCGTTGCTCGCCGCCGGTTCCAGCGACACCGTGCGCACCCGCATCTACACCGGCAAACCCGCGCGGCTGCTGAAGACGCGGTGGACCGAGGAGTGGGCGGCGGCCGACGCGCCGGAACCGTTGCCGATGCCGTTGCAGAACCTGCTGGTGAGCGAGGCGCACCTGCGGATCGCCCGGTCCGACGACCCGTCCGTGGTGTCGATGCCGGTCGGACAGGTCGTCGGGCGGATGAACGAGGTGCGCCCGGTCGCCGAGGTGATGGCCGGGTTGCTGCGCGAGTTCGACGAAGCGGTCGAGCGCCTCACAAAACTGCGCTGAGCTTGAGGAGCTGGGCGGTCGCCCCGCCCAGCTCGAACTCGGCCCGCTTCGCCGCGGTGAAGTACTTGTGCACCTCGTGGCTCATGTCGATGCCCGTGCCGCCGTGGACGTGCACGGCCGTGTGCGCGACGCGGTGCCCGGCGTCGGCGGCCCAGAACTTCGCGGTCGCCACCTCGGCGGCCGCGTCCAGGCCCTCGGAGAGCCGCCAGGCTGCCTGCCAGAGCGTCAACCGGATGGCTGCCACGTCGATGTACGCATCAGCGAGCCGTTGCGCCACGGCCTGGAAGCTGCCGATCGGGCGGTCGAACTGCACGCGGGTGCGGGCGTACTCGGCGGTCAGTTCCAGTGCGCGTTCGGTGACGCCGAGCTGGTAAGCGCACAGGCCCACCGTGTAGCGCGTGATCAGCCACTCCGGCGTGAGGCCCTCGATCAGCTTTCCGCCGGTGAACTCGAACGTGCCCGCGTCCGAGCCGTCGACCAGTTCCTGGGCGCTGATGTCCAGCTCGTCGGCCTCGACCAGGAACACCTGGTCGTCATGGGCCACCAGGAAAGCTGAGGCGGTGGTGGCGAACGGGACCGCCGTCTTCGCGCCGTTCTGGTCCTCGGCGAGCGCCACCGACAGCACGGTTCCGGGACGTGGGGTGTCGAACTGCGCCAGCGCCTGCTGGGCCAGCACCGTCGGCAGATACGGCACCGTGGCGACGGCCCGGCCCAGCTCGACCAGGACCGCGCAGTGCTCCAGGACGCCGAACTCGTCCGGCGATTCGGGGACCACGCCCGACTTCACCAGGTCGAGCCACGGCGTGTCGGAGGAGTCGAGGATCTTGCGGGTCAGCGCGGCCAGTTCCCGTTGCGCCTCGGTCAGCGTGAAGTCCATGGCAGTCTCCCTTTACCGAGGAACCGCGGGCAGCCCGAGGCCGACGCGCGCGATGATGTCCCGCTGGATCTCGTTGGTGCCGCCGCCGAACGTCAGGATCAGCGACGACCGGTGCATGCGCTCGACCCGGCCCTGCAGCACCGCGCCCGGTGAGCCGCCGCGCACGATTCCGTTGGCGCCCAGCACTTCCATCAGCAGCCGGTAGCCCTCGGTGGCGAACTCGGTGCCGAACACCTTGGTCGCGGACGCTTCCGCGGGGGAGGGCGCCTCGTCGCCGCCGGACGCGATCCGCCAGTTGATCAGTTTCAGGAACTCGGTCTTGGCGTGTACGCGAGCGAGGTGCAGCCGCACCCATTCCTGTTCCACGGCGCCGGTTTCGTCCGCCCATTGACGAACTTCGCGCAGCGCGGTCTGCAGCGGCGCGGCCGAGCACAGGGCGACGCGTTCGTGGTTGAGCTGGTTGGTGATGAGCTTCCAGCCCTTGTGCTCCTCGCCGATCAGGTTCGACGCCGGCACGCGCACGTTGTCGTAGAAGGTCGCGCTGGTGGTCGGCCCGGACATGGTCGGCACCGGCGTCCAGGAGAAGCCGGGTGAGGTGGTCGGCACCATGATGATGCTCAACCCCCGGTGCCGCTGGGACTCCTGGTCGGTGCGGCAGGCCAGCCAGACGTAGTCCGCGTACTGGATGAGGCTGGTCCACATCTTCTGGCCGTTGATCACGTACTCGTCGCCGTCGCGAACCGCGCGCGTCTTGAGGCTCGCGAGGTCGGTCCCGGCTTCAGGTTCGGAGTAGCCGATCGCGAAGTGGATCTCGCCGGACGCGATCTTCGGCAGGTAGAACGCCTTCTGCTCGGGCGTGCCGTACGCCATGATCGTCGGCCCGATCGAGTTCAGCGTCAGGAACGGCACGGGAGCACCGGCCGCCGACGCCTCGTCCAGGAAGATCAGCTGCTCGATCATCGGCCGATCGCGGCCGCCGTACTCCTCTGGCCAGCCGATGGTGAGCCAGCCGTCGAGCCCCATCTGGCGGACGGTGTCCTGGTAGACCTCGGCGTTCCCGTAGTCACTGCTGCCGGCGAGCCCGGCCCGGCGGTCCGGCGTCATGAGCGCGGCGAAGTACGCCCGCAACTCCTGGCGCAACTGCTCCTGTTCGGGCGTGAAACCGATGCGCATGACCGCTACTCTAGAACAAGTTCTACTTGCTGTCAGGAGGCCGCGATGAAGGTCGGCGTCGACCCTTCGGTGTGCGAGGCGCACGGTGAGTGCATGTCAATCCTGCCTGAGGTGTTTGACCTTGACGATGACGAGGTTCTGCAGATCCGGGAGGGTGAGCTGAGTCCGGAGGAGGTTCCGCTCGCCGAACGGGCGGTCGCGTCGTGCCCGATGGGCGCGCTGCGGCTCTCACCGTGATGGGCCTTGTCAAGAACAGGAACAGATTCTAGTGTCCGTCGGGTCAGCCGTGAGCTCAGCGAGGAGTGATACCGGTGAAAGCTGCCGTGCTCAACCAGGTAGGCGACGACAAGCTCGAGCTCCGCGACGACGTGACGACCACCGCGCCGGGGCCGCAGGAAGTCAAGATCAAGATCAGGGCGTGCGGGGTGTGCCACAGCGATCTGTCCGCAATGGACGGAACGCTGCCGGCGCTCGCACCTGGTGTCATCGGCCACGAAGGCGCCGGTGAGGTCGTCGAGATCGGGAGCGCCGTCACGCAGCTGGCGGTCGGCGACCACGTGGCGATCACGTTCGTGCCACCGTGCGGGAAGTGCCCTCAGTGCGTGACCGGCCAGTCCCACTTGTGCTTGATTCACACCATTTCCGCGTTCACGTCGCCGCGTTTCGTCGTGGGTGGCAACCCCGCGTTCGGGTACGCGGGACTGGGCGCGTTCGCCGAGGAGATGGTCGTTCCCGCCGACGCCGCGATGAAGATCGACGACGACGTGCCGTGGGAGATCGCCGCGCTGCTGTCGTGCGGCATCCTGACCGGCGTCGGTGCCGTGCTGAACACCGCGAAGGTCGAAGCGGGCTCCAGCGTCGCCGTCATCGGCTGCGGTGGTGTCGGTGTCGCGGTGATCCAGGGTGCACGGCTCGCGGCGGCGGCGAAGATCGTCGCGGTCGACCCGGTCGTCGAGAAGCACGAGGTGGCGCAACGGTTCGGCGCGACGCACGCGACCGCGCCCGACGGTGTCGCCGACCTCAACAACCAGCTCAACGGCGGCATGGGCTTCGACTACGTGTTCGACGTGGTCGGCATTCCCGCCACGATCCGCCAGGCGTGGGACCTCACCCGGCGCGGCGGCCACACGGTCGTCGTCGGTGCCGGACGAGCCGACGCGATGGTGTCGTTCAGCGCGCAGGAACTCTTCCTGCACGACAAGACCTTGCACGGTTCGTTCTACGGGACGGCCAACTTCCGCCGCGACGTGCCGCGCATGATCGCGCTGTGGCGGCAGGGCAGGCTCGACCTCGAAGGCATGATCAGCAAGCGGATCAGGCTGGAGGACGTCAACGAAGGCCTGCAGGCCTTGCGCGGCGGGGGTTCTCTGATCCGCCAGGTCATTCTCTTCGACTGAAACATTTCTTTTGGGAGTCTCTTGTGGACCTCGCGGGGAAGGTCGCCGTCGTCACCGGAGCAGGAGCCGGGCTGGGTCGGGCGGAAGCGCTGGAGCTGGCGAGAGCCGGTGCCTCGCTCGTCCTCAACGACCTGCCGGGCTCGGCCGACGCCGCTGCGGCCGAGATCGAGGAGCTGGGCGCCAAGTGCGTCGTGGTCGAGGGTGACGTGGGCGAACGCGGCACCGCGGACGCGCTCGTCGGCGCCGCGATCGAGCACTTCGGCGGCCTGCACGTGCTGGTGAACAACGCCGGTGTGCTGCGCGACCGGATGCTCTTCAACATGACGGACGAGGAGTGGGACCTGGTCATCAAGGTCCACCTGCGCGGTCACTTCCTGTTGTCGCGCAACGCGGTCTCGTTGTGGAAGCAGCAGTCCAAGTCGGCCGGCGAACCGGTCTACGCGCGGATCGTCAACACCTCGTCCGAGGCGTTCCTGCTCGGCAGTGAGGGGCAGGCGAACTACGCGGCGGCCAAGGCGGGCATCGCGGCACTGACAGTCGCGACCGCGCGCGGCACGTCCAGGTACGGCGTGCGGGCCAACGCCATCTGCCCGCGCGCTCGTACGGGCATGACGGCGCATGTGTTCGGTGAGGCACCGGAAGGCGACGACTCGCTGGCACCTGAGCACGTCGCGAAGTTCGTCAAGCACCTCGCCGGGCCGCAAGGCGACAAGATCAACGGACAGGTCTTCGTCGTGCACGGCGGCATGGTCGCGTTGATGGCACCGCCCACCGTGGAGCGGAAGTTCGGCGCTTTCAGCGACCTGGACGGCTACTTCGCCGACCGCGACCCGCAGAAGACCTTTGCCTGTACTGAAACGATGGCCCTGTAGGAGGAGCTGTGACGCTCACCGTCCAACCGCATCGCGAGACGCTGGGCCTGAAGGACGGCCGGCTCCTCATCGGCGGCGAGTTCCGCGAGGCGGACGAGACCTGGACCCACCACCACCCGGCGACCGGCGAGGAGATCGGCAGCTTCGCGGTCGCCTCGGCGAAGGACGTCGACGCCGCGGTGCAGGCCGCGCGCAAGGCGTTCGACGAGGGCACGTGGCCGCGGTCGAAGGCCGGCGAGCGCATCAAGATCCTGCGCAGGTACGGCGATCTCCTGCGGGAGCACGAGGAGGAGCTGCGCGGTCTGCAGGCGCTGGACAACGGCGTGCCGCTGTCGTTCGGCCAGATCTACGCCACCTCGGTCGGCATCGCGGCGGACATCTTCGACCACCACGCGGGCTGGATCGACAAGGTCGGCGGCCAGACGTTCCCGCCGTACCAGGGCGGTGACCACCTGGCGATGACCTTCCGCGAACCGGTCGGCGTCGTCGCGGCGATCCTGCCGTGGAACGCGCCCTTCGTGCTGTTCGCCCAGAAACTCGCGCCGGCACTGGCCGCCGGTTGCACGGTCGTGGTGAAGCCGAGTGAGTACGCGAGCTTCTGCGTGATCCGCATGGTCGAGCTGCTGATCGAGGCCGGAGTCCCGGAAGGCGTGGTCAACCTCGTCACCGGCCCCGGCGACCCGACCGGCGAAGCGCTGATCACCCACCCCGGCGTGGACAAGATCAGCTTCACCGGCAGCCGCGCGATCGGCCGCCGGATCGTGGAGGCCAGCGCGGGCACGATGAAGCGCGTTTCCCTGGAGCTGGGCGGGAAGTCGCCGGCACTCGTGTTCGCGGACGCCCCGAACGTCGGCCTCGCCGCGATGACCTGCATGGGCATGGTGACGATGGGTCTGTCCGGCCAGGCCTGCGTCGCGCACACCAGGGCGTTGGTGGCGCGCGAGGTGCAGGACGAGTTCGTCAACATGGCGACGATGCTCGCGAGCGCGGTGACGTTCGGCGACCCGTTCGACCCGGCCGTGCTCGCCAGCCCGTTGATCAACGCCAAACAGCTCGACCGCGTCCTCGGCTACATCGCGAAGGGCCAGGAGGACGGCGCCCGCCTCGTCACCGGCGGCACGAGGCTGGAAGGCGACCTGGCGTCCGGGAACTTCGTCGCACCGACGATCTTCGCCGACGCGACCAACGACATGACGATCGCCCGGGACGAGATCTTCGGCCCGGTGCTCACGGTCGTGCCGTTCGACGACGAGGAAGAAGCGGTTCGACTCGCGAACGACACCGAGTACGGCCTGGGCGCGGGCGTCTACACGAACGACGTGCGCCGGGCGTTCCGCGTGTCGAAGCGGTTGCGCGTCGGCATGGTCGGCATCAACGGGTTCCAGCTGGAACCGCACGTGCCGTTCGGCGGCTACAAGCAGTCCGGGCTGGGCCGCGAGGGCGGGCAGAGCGCCTACGAGGCCTACACCGAGCTCAAGACCGTGATGATGCCGCTGACCGACGAGCTGATGTAGATGCGGCTCGACGGCAAGATCGCCCTGATCACCGGCGCGGCCCGGGGTCAGGGCGCGGCCGCCGCGCGCCGGTTCGTCGCGGAAGGCGCGCGGGTGATGATCACGGACGTCCTCGACGACCAGGGCAAGGAGCTCGCGGCCGAGCTGGGGGCCGAGTACTGCCACCTGGACGTGTCGAGCGAGGACGAGTGGGCCGAGGTCGTCGCGTTCACCATCAGCACGTTCGGTGACATCACGGTTCTGGTGAACAACGCGGGCATTCTGCACTTCTCGGCGCTGGCGGACACCACACTCGCGGACTACCAGCGGGTGATCGGCATCAACCAGGTCGGCACGTTCCTCGGCATGCGCGCCGTCGTGGAGTCGATGACGCGAGCCGGTGGTGGATCCATTGTGAACGTATCGAGTGTCGAGGGCCTCGGCGGCATGCCGTACCTGGTTGCCTACACCGCGAGCAAGTTCGCCATCCGCGGCATGACCAAGGTGGCCGCGATGGAACTCGGCCAGCACGGCATCCGGGTGAACTCGGTGCATCCCGGCGCGATCAACACCCCGATGGTCGGCGAGGCGCTGGGCCGGCCGGTCGACATCACGCCGATCGGCAAGAAGGTCGCGCTGCGCCGGGTCGGCCAGCCGGACGACGTCGCCAACGTGGTGTTGTTCCTGGCCAGCGACGACAGCGCGTACTGCACCGGCGCCGAGTTCGCTGTGGACGGTGGAGCCACGGCCACTCACGCTCTGAGCTGAACCCGGGTATCAAAGGGGCCGGCTGCGCGATCCTCCGGACAGGGAACCATCTGGGGGATTTATGGCCAGGCGTGAACGTCCATTGGTGTCCGGCGACGAGATCCTGCTGCGGTTCGCGGCGGACCTGCGGAAACTGCGGGAGAAAGCGGGCAACCCGACGTACCGGGAACTGTCCCGGCTCGCGCACTACTCGGCGGCGAGTCTGTCGCAGGCCGCCGCCGGGCACAAACTGCCGAGCCTCGCCGTGACGCGTGCGTATGTGCGGGTGTGCGACGGTGACGAGGCCGAGTGGACCGCGCGGTGGCACGAGGTGTCCGCGGCACTGGCTCAGCCCGCGGAGCCGGACGAGGAGGCGCCGTACGTCGGGCTGGCGGCGTTCCAGGAGGAGGACGCCGATCGGTTCCACGGCCGCGAACGCCTGGTCGGCGAACTCGTGGCGCGCGTCGCCGAGCACCGCCTGGTGACCGTCATCGGGGCGTCCGGGGCGGGCAAGTCCTCGTTGCTGCGAGCCGGGCTCATCCCTCGTGCCGACGGGCCGGCCGTCGTGATCACCCCCGGCACGCCGCTGCCGCACGGTGCGGGCCTGGTCGTGATCGACCAGTTCGAGGAGATCTTCACGCTGTGCCACGACGAGGCCGAACGCGCCGAGTACATCTCGGAGCTGCTCACGACGGAGCGTCGCGTCGTGCTCGGGTTGCGGGCGGACTTCTACCAGCACTGCCTGGCGTATCCGGAACTGCTCGCGGTGCAGGTGCCCGTCGGCCCGATGACGGCGGAAGAGCTGCGGCAGGCGGTGACCCGTCCGGCCACCGCTGCGGGACTGGCGATCGAGACGGCGTTGATGGCTCAGGTCGCGGCGGACGCGGCTGGTCAGGCGAGTGTGCTGCCGCTGGTCTCGCACGCCCTGCTGGAGACCTGGCGACGCCGCCGCGGTAACACGTTGACGCTGCTCGGATATGAGGCCGCCGGCGGGATCCGGGGCGCGGTGGCCAAGACCGCCGAGGACGCCTACCAGGCGCTCGACGAACGGCAGCAGCTGCTCGCACGGCAGGTGTTCCTGCGGCTGACCGCGCCGGGTGAGGGCACCGAGGACACCAAGCGGCGGGTTCCTCGTGACGAGCTGGACGACGACACGACGGACGTGCTCGGCCGGCTCGCGGCCGCCCGGCTCGTCACGGTCGACGAGGCCGGCGTCGAGATCTCGCACGAGGCGCTGATCCGGACCTGGCCGCGGCTGCGGGAGTGGATCGCCGAGGACCGCGAGGGCCTGCGGGTGCACCGGCAGCTCACCACGGCCGCGCAGGCGTGGGAGGCGGTGGGCGAGGACGACGGCTCGGTGTACCGGGGGACCAGGCTGGCGCTCGCGAAGGACTGGGCGAGTCGCAACCCGCAGGCTCTCAACTCCACCGAACGCCGCTTCCTCGCCGCGGGTGTCGTTGCGGCGGAACGGGAACGCACCACCGAACGCCTGCGCGCCCGCATGTTGCACCGGCTGGTGGCGTTGCTGTCGGTGCTGTTGCTGGTGGCGGTCAGTGCGACCGTTTTCGCGGTTCACTCCGAGAACAAGGCGACCGAGCAGCGGAACTCCGCGCTGTCCCGTGATGTCGCGATCCAGGCGGCCGCGCTCAGGTCGGTCAACCCGTCGCTGGCCGCCCAGCTGAGCCTGGCCGCGTACCGGTTGAGCCCGACCGTGGAGGCGCGCGGCAGTCTGCTGAGCGCCTTCTCCACGCCGTACCGGGTGCCGCTGACCGGGCACGCCGGGTGGGTGCTGACGACGACGTTCAGCCCGGACGGTGAGGTGCTCGCCACCGCGGGCATGGACCGGTCGATCCGGTTGTGGGACACGAAGACGCTGACCGAGCTCATTACGTTGAACGACGTCGGCGGTGCGGTGAGCGGGGTCGCGTTCAGCAGCGACGGACTGCGGATGGCGGCCGCGCTGTCGTCCGGCGAGGTGCGCTTGTGGGACACCACGAACCGACGCTCACCCCGGTTGCTCGCCACCGTGAACGCGCATGCCGACGGCGTCTACAAGGTCGTGTTCAGCCCCGACGTGCGCACGCTCGTTTCTGTTGGCGCGGACGGACTTGCGAAGCTGTGGGATCTGGCCGAACCGACCGCACCGACGCAGCTTGCCGAAGCGCGCGGTCACGACGGCCCGGTCGGCGCGCTGGCGATGAGCCCGGACGGGCGCATGATCGCCACGGGCGGGGACGACGACACCGCACGCGTGTGGGACATCTCCGACCGGCACCACCCGCGGCAGCTCGGCGTGATCACCGCGCACACCGACTCGGTCGAGTCCGTGGCGTTCAGCCCCGACGGCAAAGTGCTGGCCACGGCCGGGTTCGACCACACGACCCGGTTGTGGGACATCAACGGTTCGGCGCCGCTGTCGGTGCTGGAAGGGCACGGAGAACCCGTGCAGGCGGTCGCGTTCAGCCCGGACGGCCGGATGCTCGCTTCGGTCGGCTGGGACCACCTCGGCGTGGTCTGGGACGTGACGGATCCGCGCAAGGTCGTCAAGATCAGCAAGGTCACCGGGCACACGAACGTGGTGTGGGGCGTGGCTTTCAGCCCGGACAGCCGCAGCCTGGCGACGGCGAGCGCGGACCGCACGGTGCTGATGACGGACCTGCCGGGACCGGTGCTGGCCGGCCACGCGGGAGGGGTGTGGACGACGCCGTTCAGCCCGGACGGCAAGACGGTGGCGACCGGCGGCGAGGACCACACCGCACGCCGCTGGGACGTCACCGATCCGTTCCACCCGGTGCTGCGGGAGACGCTGGCCGGACATCAGCACGAGGTGAAGATGGCGGCGTTCAGCGGTTCTCTGCTCGCCACGGCCGGCATCGACCAGACGATCCGGCTGTCGAACGGCGCGGTGCTCCAGCACCCGGCGCCGTTGCGGGCGGTGGCGATCACCCCGGACGGCAGGACCGTGGCCGGCGCGGGCACCGAGCACGCCGTGCGGCTGTGGGACGTCGGGTCGGCCGCGCTGGTCGCGGTGATCGAGGACTTCACCGACGCGCTCCCGATGATCCAGTTCAGTCCCGACGGCCGGCTGCTCGCGGTGGCGATGAGCGATCTGGTGCGGTTGTACGACATCACGGACCGGGCTCACCCACGGCGGCTCGGCGAGGCACGTGGCCACACCGATCGCGTGTACTCGATGTCGTTCTCCCCGGACGGCAGAACGTTGGCCACCGCCGGAATCGACCGCACCGCGCAGTTGTGGGACATCGGCGATCCCGGCTCACCGCGCCACCTGTCGACCGCGTCCGGCCACCTCGACGCGATCTGGTCGGTCACGTTCAGCCCGGACGGCCGCCGGCTCGCGACCGCGAGCTTCGACCGCACCGCACGGCTCTGGGACGTGTCGAACCTTCACTCGCCGATGCTTTCCGCTGTGCTGTCAGGACATGAGGACCGGGTGTACTCCGTCGCGTTCAGCCCGGACGGCCAGCTGCTCAGCACCGGTAGCGAGGACGACACCGCGCGGCTGTGGGAGGTCGATCCTTCCCGGGTGGCACAACGCATCTGCTCGAAGGCTCATCCCGCGATCACACCTCAGGAGTGGCAGAAGTACTTCCCCGGCCTCGATTTCCGCCCGCCGTGCGGCTGAATTGGTCACCGGTTGTTGTTCAGCCGGTGAGTGCCGATCGCAATCAACTTGCCGCGCCTGGCGTCGACTCCGCAGGGAAACTGGGGAGGAGAAACACATGCGCAAGACAGCAGCAATCGGTGCGGTCGTGGCGTTCTCGGCGGTACTGCTCGGTGCCGGCGCGGCCTCGGCGTCCGACGTGGGCGCCCAGGCGTGCGGGAGCAGCTCGCACGTGTCGGCCAGGCTGGAGAGGTTCAACTGCGGCAACTTCATCGGCGGGGTGCGGGTGACGGTGACCCGTTCGATCGGCCTGGTCGGGCACTGGGAGTTCCGCGACAGCAGCGGGCACATCCGCAACGAGCCGCAGTCCGGTGACGTGTGGCTGGCCGGCTCGCGGGACACGACCGTGGAGAAGTTCGTGGCCATCGGCACGCGCTTCTGCGCGAACCTCTGGGAGAACACCGGCGGAGGGTACGCGCTGCGCGGCGCGCCCTGCTTCAACATCCGCTGACGTCCGGGCAACCTCGGGAGGCCTTCTCGCGTCTTCATGATCGAGAGGTCAGACCTGGGGAGCTCAATGTGAAATCACTGCTGATCACGGCTGCGCTGGTGATCGGGCTGGCGCCGGCTGCCGGCGCCGCGGAAGAAGCCGCCACACCCGTCCTGACGTGGCAGGACTGTCAGGACGGGTTCCAGTGCTCGACCGCGAAGGTGCCGCTGGACTACGACCAGCCCAGCGGCACGAAGATCGACCTCGCGGTCATCCGGTTGCCCGCGACGGATCCGGCCAAGCGCATCGGCTCGCTGTTCGTCAACTTCGGCGGGCCCGGTGCGTCCGGTGTGGACCGGCTGCGGGGCCGCGGCAAGTGGGAGTGGCTGTTCTCGCCCGAACTGCGGGCGAGGTTCGACCTGGTGTCGTGGGATCCGCGCGGCATCGGGCGGTCCGCGACGGTGCGGTGCTTCGACAGCGTCGAGGAGCAGCAGAACTTCCTCAACTCGATCCCGGTCTACCCGGACACGGCGGCTCAGGAGCCGGCGTTCTACGAGTCGTACCGGGAGTTCGTGCGGCGCTGCGAGGCGAAGTCCGGCGACCTGCTGGACCACGTCTCGTCCGCCAACACGGCGCGGGATCTCGACCTGCTGCGCAAGGCGGTCGGGGACAAGAAGCTGACGTACCACGGCATTTCCTACGGCACGCACCTCGGCGCGATCTACGCGAACATGTTCCCGGACAAGGTTCGCGCGCTCGCGTTCGACGGCTCGCTCGACTTCGTCGGCAACGCGACCGGGCACGGGAACCAGGGCACCACGGTGCCGCTGGACACGCGCCAGGACGTGCCGCGCGGGGTCGCCGAGACGTTCGACCAGTTCCTGTCGCTGTGTGCGGCTCCTGGAGCGAAGTGCGCGTTCGCGGGTGGCGACCTGAAGCAGAAGTGGGCAACGCTCGTGGCCAAGGTGACGGCCTCGCCCGTCACCACTCCGGACGGCCGGTTCGACCGCGTCACGCTGATCAGCACCGTCTGGGACGCGCTGGCGCAGCCGGAGACCTGGCAGGACACCGCCAGGATCCTGCAGGGGGTGTGGGACGCACCGGCAACGCTCCGGGCGGCCGGCGAGCCCTACATCACCAACCGGTTCGAGAGCTACAACGCGATCCAGTGCGCGGACAGCAACTTCCCGCGTGACACGGCCGCGTACACGGCGTACGGCAAGAGCGAGGACGAGCGCGTGCCGTACTGGGGCCGTCCGGTGGTCTACGACATGATGGCCTGCGCGTTCTGGCAGGGTCGTGACAACGACCGTTACACCGGTCCGTGGAACCGCTGGACGTCGGCGCCGGTCCTGTTCATCAACAACAGGTTCGACCCGTCGACGCCGTTGCACGGTGCGCATGACGGCGCTGCCGAGATGTCCCGCACCGGGTTCCTGACGGTCGAGGGGTACGGGCACACGTCGATGTACGTGCACAGCGCGTGCGCGGAGAAGGTGAAGCGGGAGTACCTCTTCACCGGTGTTCTGCCCACGCAGAAGACGTGCGGCATCGACAAGGGGCCGTTCGCCTGATCGTCGTTTGCTGGAGGGACCTCACCCGTGCCGGGTGGGGTCCCTCTTGCTTTGCCGGGACCACCGTGGCTACGGTAAGGAAATTGAACCGGTAAGAAAACTGAACCTGGAGGAACCCGTGCCGGCTGCCGCGCAGACCGTGGCCGATCTGGCCCGTTCGGTCGCACCGAAGACCGAGGCCGGCCGGGCGCTGGCCCCCGAGCTGCTGGAACTCCTCCACTCGGAGCGGATGTTCGGGCTCGGCGTGCCGCGGTCGCTGGGTGGGAGCGAACGTCCGCCCGGCGAGACGCTGGCCGTCGCCGAGACGATCGCCCGGGGTGACGCCTCCGCCGGGTGGTGCGTGTCGATCGCGGCGACGAGCGGGCTGCTCGGTGCCTACCTGCCTGCCGCGGGTGCGCAGGAGGTGTTCGGGGATCCCCGGGCCGTGGCCGCCGGCGTGTGGGCACCTCGTGGGCGTGCGGTCGACGCCGACGGCGGTGTGGTGGTGTCCGGGCAGTGGTCGTTCTGCTCCGGGATCGGGCACGCTTCCTGGTTGTTCGCCGGGTTCGTGGACTCGGCCGGGGCGTTGAAGGTGGCGGCGCTGCCGAAGTCGTCGCTGGAGGTGCTGGACACCTGGCACACGACCGGGTTGCGTGGCACCGGCAGCCACGACGCGGTGGCACGTGACGTGTTCGTGCCGTCTGCCCGGGTGCTGTCCGTTGTGGACGGTCCGCCGCCGGACGCTCCCGCGCTGTACCGGTTCCCGATCTTCGGGTTCTTCGCCCTGTCGGTGGCCGCGGCCGCGCTGGGCAACGCCTTCGGCGCGCTGGACGACTTCGTCGAGCTGGCGGTGGGCCGCAGCCCGTTGGGATCCAGCCGGACACTGGCGGAACGGTCGTCGACCCAGGCCGCCGTTGCCGAGGCGTCGGCTTCGCTGCGGGCTGCTCGGGCGTTCTTCCACGCGGCGGTGGACGAGGCTTGGGAGGCCGCACAGGCTGGCTCGGTGTCCGTACCGGCTCGGGCGGCGTTGCGGCTGGCGGCCACGCATGCGACCCGGACGGCGCGGTCGGTGGTGTCGAGCCTCTACGACCTGTCGGGTGGCGGCGCGATCTACGACGGGGCGGCGATCCAGCGACGGTTCCGCGACGCGCACACGGCGACCGCGCACTTCCAGGTGAACCTCGCCTCGTACGAGTTGCCGGGCAAGGTGCTGCTGGGGCTGCCCGCGCAGACGGGGCAGCTGTGAAGTCTGTCGGCGTGGTGACGCCGTTCTGGCTCGACCGTCCGCCAGCGGAAGCCCTGTCGATCGCGGCCGCCGCGGACGAGGCCGGGTTCGGGAGGCTGTGGATCGGGGAGATGGCCACGTTCGACGCGTTCGCGCTGGCGACGGCGATCGGTGCGCGGACGTCGAACATCTCGTTGACGATCGGTCCGCTGGCGGCCGGTGTGCGGAGTCCCGTCGCGCTGGCGCTCGGACTGTCCACAGTGGTCGCCTGCACTGGTCGGCGAGCGCGGCTGGCATTGGGTGCTTCGAGTCCGCTGATCGTGTCGTCGTGGCACGGTCGGCCGTTCACGCCGGTGGCCTCGGTGCGTGCTGCCGTGCGGGACACGCGGGCGCTGCTGGACGGCAACCGGGTCGATGGTTTCCGCTTGCGGCAACCGGTTCCGGGCACGTCGATCTCGGTCGCGGCGTTCGGCCCCGCGCTGATGCGGGTGGCGGCCGCGGAGGGCGACGAGGTGGTGCTGAACCTGGTCAGCGTTGATCACGTCGCTGACGTGGTCGACACGCTTTCCGGGGTGACGCCCGTGCCGCCACCGATCGCGGTGTGGATTCCGGCAGCGCTCGAGCCCGGGGTTCAGACGTTGCGGCAGTTGCGGTCGCAGCTCGCCGTCTACCTCGCGCCTCCCGGCTACGGCGAGATGTTCACCGCGCTCGGGCACGGTCCGCTGGTGGACCGTGCCAGAGCCGGTGAACCCCGTGCGTCGCTGGCCGCCGATGTTCCGTTGGCACTGCTTGAAGCCGTGGGTGCCATCGGGTCGGCGTCCGCCATCGCCGATCGCGTCTCCGCCTACTTCGACGCGGGCGCCTCGCACGTCGGCCTGGTGCCCGCGACGGCCGAGGATCCGGCCGGCGCCCGGCTGCTGACCACGCTCTCCCCACTGCTGACGAAGGGACACCGATGACCGACTCCCTCGACCGCCGGTTCCGCGGCGAGTCCGTCGGGCGGGCGCTGGACGTCGTGGGGGAGCGGTGGACGTTGCTGATCCTGCGCGAGGCCTTCTTCGGCGTGCGCCGCTACGGCCAGTTCGTGCGGAACCTCAACATCCCGCGGCCCACGCTGTCCGCCCGCCTGAAGTCACTGGTGGAGCTCGGGTTGCTGCACCGGGTGCCGTACGCGGAGGACCGCGAGGAGTACCGGCTGACTCCGGCGGGGCTGGAGCTGTTCCCGGCGATCGTGATCCTGATGAAGTGGGGTGACCGGTACGTGCCGGATCCCGACGGGCCGCCGATCGTGCTGGAGCACACGGTGTGCGGGCAGGTAGGCGACGCGTACCTGGCGTGCCGGTGTTGCGGGGAGGAGATCACCGCCCACACCGTGTCCGCCCGCTCCGGGCCCTAGGCTCCGAACCACTGCCGGGCGGCTCGGCCGAAGGCTTCCCGGTCAGGTTCGCCCGCCCAGGCGACGATGCCGTCGGGCCGGACCAGGACCGCCCCGAGCCCGAAGTCCTCGGCGGCGGGACCGGCCGCGTACCGCAGCTCGCGTTCCCGGCCCGCGGCCCACCCCGCCAGGACACCGTCGGCGCTGAAGTCGAGCACGACCCCTCTGCCGTCCTGCATCAGGTCGCCGAGGCGGGTGCCGTCCGCCAGGCAGAAGTCCGGGGAGTTGCGCCCCACCAGCGGGTGCTCGCTCCCGAGGTCGTACCGGGCCGACCCGCCCGTGATCTTCTGGAGCACGTAGTTCGTGCCGTCACCCGTCGCGAGCAGATCCCGGACGACGGCCTGGATCGCCTGGCCGTGCGGATCGGGTCGCATGATCGCGACCTGCGCACGGGTCCAGTCGAGTGCCCACGCGCCAACGGGATGGCGTTCGCCGGTGTAGGTGTCGAGCAGGCCTTCCGGCGCCTGCCCGCGCACGGTCGCGGCGAGCTTCCACCCCAGGTTCACGGCGTCGCCGAGGCCGGTGTTGAGGCCCTGGCCGCCCAGGGGGGACATGATGTGCGCGGCGTCGCCCGCGAGCAGGACACGTCCCCGCCGGTAGGTCGTCGCCTGCATCGCGCGGTCGGTGAAGCTGGAAGCGCGCTGGACGTCGGTCAGCGTCACGTCGATGCCGGACACGCGGCGCAGCACGGCCTGGAGGTGCTCGCGCGTGAGCTCTTGCGTGCGGTCGAACGCGCCGCCGTCGAAGTCCATGATCCCGATGTGCCCGGAAGTGGGCATCTGGATGTACATGCCGTTCGGGGTCAGGTTGAACCCCGGCGTGAGCTGCTCCGGTTCGGCGACGTCGGCGAGCAGCACGTAGCCGGTGAAGTTCGGCTCGGTTCCGGTGAAATCGAAGCCCGCGAGCTTGCGGACCGCACTCCGGCCGCCGTCGCAGCCGACGACCCAGCGTGCCGGGTACTCGTGCTCACCGTCGCTGACGATGACGGTCTCGTCGTCCTGGTCGACCGCGGAAACCAGGACGCCGTAACGGATTTCGACGCCCAGCTTGACGGCTCGCTCGGCCAGCACCTGCTCGACCGCTTCGAGGTTCGTCATCATCGCCTCCGGCCCGGGACTCGGCAGGCGGAACGGCAGCGTGTCGAGGTCGGCTTTGGCCGGATCGAGCATGATGCCGGCGAAATGTCCGGCACCGCGAAGACGCCCGGCCGTGCTGGGCGACGCCGCCAGCAGCTGGTCCAGCAGTCCGCGCCGCTGGAAGGCCTGCAGGGACGCCCCGAACAGGCCCCGCATCCCGAGCGGCGCGGCCCGCCACGGGGAACCGGGCTCCGGCTCCCGTTCCAGCACCAGGACGGAACAGTCCCGCAGGCCGAGCTCGCAGGCGAGCAGCAGGCCGACCGGGCCCGCGCCCACGATCACCACGTCGTACATCTGTGAAATCCCCCTCCGCAGCCGGATCTCGGCAACACGGCCAGGTTGCCGAGATCCGCTGTCACGCCGCGCACGGGACGCTGTCACGAGCGCACAAGCGCTGGTCAGGCGATCTTGTACGAGCGAGTCATGCCGCCCATGAGAGCGCCTGATAAGCCGTCCTTTGTGGACTCGGGCACGAGGAGGAGCGAGCTGGGTCAGCCGCGGGTGCGTTCGTAGTGCCGGGCGACGCGGGCGCGGTTGCCGCAGAGGTTGGCGGTGCACCACACGCGCCGCTTGTTCTCGGCCAGGAACAGCATCGAGCACGCGGGGTTCGCACAGCGGCGCAACGAGGACAGCCTGGCGGGATCGGACAGCAGCCCGATCGCCCCGCCCGCGATCGCCGCGAGCGCCGGGTGGCCGTTGTAGTCGTCGTGCCACCGGACCACGAGTTCGGCCCGCTCACCCCAGCCTTCGAGCCGCGGGCTGGTCGGCGCCCCGGCCGAGAACGCGTTGAGATCCTCGATCGCGGACGGCTCGGGGTCGCGTTCGGTCAGCGCGGCGTCGAACAGTTCGCGCAGCACGGAACGCAGCCGGCGGGTCGCGCTGACGGGCGGCGGCGGTGCGTCCGGGAGCCGGTCGGCCTGCAGCTCCCACCACTTCGCGTACTTCGTGTCGTCGCCGAGGAGGTCGGTGTCCGTGGCGAGCATCAGCGTGTCCACCAGGTCGAGCGCGACGACCGGCTCGGCGGCCATCGGGAAGCCGGCGGCCTGGAACTCGGCCAGTGTCGTGCGCACGCTCGTCCTAACCCTCTGCCACTTTGATTCGACATTAGCAGGTTCGAGCCTTCCCATCGTCGTGGGCACCGCGCACAGCCGTTCATGGAGCGCCGCGCCACGCGGCGTCGGCGATGGCCGGTTGGGTGTGGTCAGCGGCGATTTCAAGAGTTGGTGGTCCTTGCAGACGCCAGCAGGGCCAACGCCTGGGAAGCAACCGTCTAGCTAACGTGTTCAGGTTCATCAGTCTCATTAGCGGGCTTGGGCGATGAGTTCGCCGCACCGCGCTGGTCTAATTCGCCGTGCGCAAACTCATCTACGGCATGAACCTGACCCTCGACGGATATGTCGCCGCTCCCGGCGACGACATCAGCTGGGGCGGGCCGTCCGACGAGCTGTTCCAGTTCTGGCTCGACCACGAGAAGGCGAACGGGCTGGTCCTGTACGGGCGCAAGCTGTGGGAGGCGATGAGCTCCTACTGGCCGACCGGCGACGAGCAGCCCGATGCCACCCCCGCGCAGGTCGAGTTCGCCCGGAACTGGCGCGACACGCCGAAGGTCGTGTTCTCCTCCACGATCGAGAAGGCCGACTGGAACACCCGCGTGGTGCAGACCGACGCCGTCGCCGAGATCACCCGGCTCAAGGCCGGGGACGGCGCGCAGATCAGTGTCGGCGGCGCCACGCTCGCCGCGGCGGCCATGCGCGCCGGGCTGATCGACGAGTACCTGGTCGTCACCCACCCGGTCCTGATCGGTGGCGGCACGCCGTTCTTCACCGCGCTCGACAGCTGGGTGAACCTCGACCTGGCCGAGACGCGGACGTTCCCCGGCGGCGTGGTGCTGACGAGGTACGAGACGAAACGCTGAGAGCGCCACACTTCCGGATCGAACGGCCGGATCGGCGGGCCCGGCCGCAATCGGGACAGATCGCCTGAAGCGACGCAACGCGGCCACTCTCTGCGGTATCTGTGTCACGGAGGGCGACCTCGCCCTTCGACGCCGAACAAGGGGAGTTCGCGTTGAAGAAATCCATTCTCGCCGCAGGGCTCGCGGCCGCCGTGGCCGCGACCGCGGTGACCGTGCCCCCGGCCGTGGGGGAGACCACCGCACCGCAACCAGGTGGGCTGACGACAACGGTCACGTTGATCACGGGCGATCTCGTGCACGTGGCGAACGGGCAGGTGCGGACGCACGCCGCCAAGGGGCGTGAGGACGTCCGCTTCCACCACTACACCGACGCGCGGGGCGACCTGCACGTCATCCCGATGGACGTGCAGCGGCAGATCACCGCTGGTGCGCTTGACGATCGGCTGTTCGACGTCTCATTGCTCGCGCGGTCCGGTTACGACGACGCGAGCCGCGACACGATCCCGTTGATCGTCCAGGGCGGCGGGGGACTGCGGTCGGCGGACGCGAAGTCGTTGCCCAGCATCAACGCGTTCGCCGTCAAGGCGGACAAGAAGGGCGGGTTCTTCAGCGCGGCGCGGACCAGTGGCGCGGCCAGGGTGTGGCTCGACGGCAAGATCACCGCCACGCTGGACCGCAGCGCCGCGCAGATCGGTGCGCCGCAGGCGTGGCAGCAGGGCTTCACCGGCGCCGGCACCACGGTCGCCGTGCTCGACACCGGCATCGACGTCACGCACCCCGATCTGCAGGGTGCCGTGGTGGAGGAGAAGAACTTCACCCCGGCCGCCACGACCGACGACAAGTTCGGGCACGGCACGCACGTCGCGTCGACGATCACCGGTGAGGGCAAGTACAAGGGCATCGCGCCGGATGCGAAGCTCGTCAACGGCAAGGTGCTCGACGACCACGGCAGCGGCTCCGAGTCCGGCGTCATCGAGGGCATGGAGTGGGCCGCCACCAAGGCCAAGATCGTCAACATGAGCCTGGGCGGCGACAGCCCGAGCGACGGCACCGACATCGTGTCGCAGGCCGTCAACCGGCTCACCGCGGAGCACGGCGCGTTGTTCGTGGTGGCGGCGGGCAACTCGGGCCGCGCGGTCTCCTCGCCCGCGGCCGCCGACGCCGCGCTGACCGTCGGCGCGGTCGATCGCGCCGACGGGCTGGCGGACTTCTCCAGCCGCGGCCCGCGCGCCGGTGACGGCGCGATCAAGCCGGACATCACCGCGCCCGGCGTGGACATCGTCGCGGCGAAGGCGAAGAACGGCACCATCGGCACCCCGGTCGACGCGAACCACGTGGCGCTGTCCGGCACGTCGATGGCGACCCCGCACGTCGCGGGCGCCGCGGCGATCCTCGCGGCGAAGAATCCGGCGTGGTCGCCGGCGGACATCAAGACCGCGTTGATGCACAGCGCCAGGCCCAGCGCCGACGCCGGTGTGTTCGACCAGGGCGCCGGACGCGTCGACGTGGCCCGCGCGGTCGCCACCAGCCCGGTCGCGACCCCGGCCAGCGTCAGCTTCGGCACGGCCCAGTGGCCGCACGACGACGACCAGCCGGTCACCAAGAAGATCACCTATCGCAACACCGGCACCGAGCCGCTCGCGCTCGACCTGTCCGTCGCCGAGCAGAAGCCGGCGGCGGCCGGTCTGTTCAGCTTGTCGCCGGCGAAGCTGACCGTCCCGGTGGGTGGCACGGCCGAGGCCTCGGTCACCGCGGACACCCGCGTGGCCGGCCCGGACGGCGTGTACGGCGCCGCGGTCGTCGCCTCCAGCGGCATCCGCGTGCCGATCGGCGTGCACAAGGAACAGGAGAGCTACGACGTCACGCTCAACTACGTCGGCCACGACGGCAAACCGGCCGATGCGTTGCGCTACCTGCTGATCAGCCACGACAATCCCACCGGGTACGAAGGTGCCGCTCCGACCGGCACGGCCAAGCTCCGGCTGCCCAAGGGAAAGTACTTCCTGAACACCGTCTACGTGACGCCCACCACCGACCCGGCCGTACGTCCCAAGCTGATCACGGCGTACGAGCCGGCCATCGAGGTCACCGGGACCGGCACCTTCACCTTCGACGCCCGCAAGGCGGTCCAGCCGTCGATCACCGTCGACCGCGAGGAGGCCTCGCTCGCGTCGGGTTCGCTGACCGTGCGAATGTCCACTCAGGACTTCGGCTACGTCGGCGGCTGGGGCCTGCGCGACTGGGACGGCTTCTACGTCCAGTCGTCCGCGACGGCGCACCCGGCCTTCGAGTGGTCGGCGGGCAGCGTGCTCGCGAAGAAGAACGCCGAGGGCCGGTTCTACGGCAGCCCGTACCAGTTCCACTCGCAGACCGGCGGCAAGGAGGGCATGCCCGCCGCGATCAGGCACCGCGACCGCGAACGGGACATGGCGAGGGTCGAGGCCACGCACAAGGCCCGCGTCCCCGGCGCGAACGGCGGCCGCAACAACGGCGTCTACGGCCCGTTGCCGTTCAAGCTGACCGAGTACTACACGCCCGGCGTGGCGTGGAGCCGCTCGCTGATGGAGGACACCGGCCCGACCGCGATGCCGGTGTTCCACGACGACGCCCGGCCGAAGACGTTCCGGCGCGGCGCCAGGAGCACCGAGCAGTGGAACACGGCGGTCTTCGGCCCGGCGTTCCCCGCAGCCGACATGCCCGGTTACTGGGCGGGCCGGCGGGGCGACCAGCTGATCGTGAACGCACAGCTGTACGCCGACGGCACCGGTGAGCACTCGGTGTTCGACTTCGACAGCACGACCGGCGGCACCAGGCTGACGGCGAACGGCACCGTGGTGGCCTCCTCCACGGTCCCGGGCCACCTCGTCACGCCGGTGCCCGCGGCGAAGACGACGTATCAGCTGCACACCGAGGGCAACCGCACCCCGTTGACGTCGAAGGTGACCGCGGACTGGACGTTCACGTCCGAGACCGTCCCGGGCACCGCGACGCAGGACCTGCCGCTGCTCGCGGTGCGGTTCGCGCCGAAGCTCGACGACCACAACCAGGCGCGGGCGGGCAGCCTGCTCACGGTGCCGATCACGGTGCAGCGCAACGGTTCCAAGGCCGACGTCACGGATGTCCGCACGCCGCAGGCCGAGGTGTCCTACGACGAGGGCAGGACGTGGCAGCGGATCGTCGTGTTCAGGGCGGGGCACAAGTGGCTGACCACGCTCGTCCATCCGAAGGACGCGAAGTCGGTGTCCTTCAGGACGAAGGTCGCTGACGCGCACGGGTCTGCCGAGCAGACGGTGCTCCAGGCGTACACGCTGAAGTGATCAGAAGTGGGGAGAGGCTCGCCGGCCTCTCCCCACCTGGTCCCTCAGCGGATCCGGCGTGCCTCGGCCGGGCTGATCGAACCGGCGCCGTGCAGGACGTGAGCGAGCACCTCGGCGCCGCGCACCACTCGTGGGCCAGGCCGGTTGAAGTAGGACGGCCCGTCGAGCACCCACACCTCGGGCAGGTCGTCCCAGCCGGGCAGGCCGGTCATCACGTGGAGCTCGGCCATCGTCCGGTCCGGCGGGAACCCGCACGGCAGCAGCAGAACCACGTCCGGGCGCGCGTCGAGGACCGCCTGCCACGCGATCGGCCTGGTGTGCTCACCGGACGAGGCCAGCAGCGGAATGCCTCCGGCGCAGGTGATCTGCTCCGGCACCCAGTGCCCGGCGGGCCAGATCGGGTCCAGCCACTCGATCGCGGCCACCCGCGGCCGAGGCCGTCCCCCGACCTCGGCGTGCACCGCGTCGAGCCGCGCCCGGAGTGCGGCGATCCGCGCCGACGCCGTGGTGCCGAGCGCCGTGGCCACCGTGTCCAGGCAGCCGAGCACCTCGTCCAGGGTGCGGGGTTCCAGGCTGAGCACCCGCGGCCCGGCGTCGAGCACCCGCACGGCCTCGGAGACCCGCTGGTAGGACACCGCGCACACGTCGCACAGGTCCTGGGTGAGCACGACGTCAGGTGCGAGTGCGGCGAGCAGTTCCGCGTCGATGTCGTACAGCCCCGAGCCCTGGTGACTCCCGCCCACCGCGGCGGAGATCTCCTTGCTGGTCAACACGTTCTGGTCGATGCCGGTCGTGGTGACCACCGGTACCGAGCTCACCTCGGCAGGCCAGTCGCACTCGTGGGTGCGGCCGACCAGGGCGGGTAGCAGCCCCAGTTCGGCGACGATGTCGGTCGCGGCGGGCAGCAAGGACACGATGCGCACGTGGTGATCCTACTCTATAGCTTCAGTGTTGACTAAATCCAAGTGAGCGGGTCGTCCTGCCTCCGGCAGAACGGCCTGGGGGCTCAGCAGCGCGGCCGGATCGGCGGATGGTGCGTCGAACTCGGGCAGCGCCAGGGTGGCGTCATCGCTCAACGTCATCTCGCCACGCCGGCCAAACCCGATCACGCGCGGTCGAGCCCGATGATCCTCCAAGCGGTCTACCGGGGGTTAGTGCTGCGGGCGCGGACGTACTTGGGAGAATCTCCTCCAGACCACCCGGTCCGGCTCCAGGAGGATTGTTGATCCACAAGTTCTCGGTTCGCTCCGCCGGCGTCGCGGAGCCCGACATCCGCGAACTCGGCCGCTCGTGGGAGCTCGACGACCTCGAGGTGTGGCGCGACTACTACGTCGAGTTCGAGGGCGCGCCGGATCCGGCCGCGCTGACGGACGTGGCCGCCGTGCTCGGCGACCAGCTGGACGTCGAGGTCTCCGTGGACCAGCCGCTGGAACCGGGCGCCGTGCAGGTCGCCTACAAGCGCGGTGTGGTCGACAACGAGAGCGACTCGATCATCACCGTGTGCGGTCTGCTCGGCGTCAAGGCGCGCGCGGGCAAGGTCGCGACCACGTACCGGTCGGAGTCGCCGAAGCTGCGCGACCTGGTCGTGTCGACGCGGTTCAACGCGACGATCGAAGAGGTGCACGACGCGGAGCCGCAGTACGACACGCTCGTGCCGCAGGGCCACTACGAGCCCGCCGCGCAGCACGACCTGCGCGGGCTCGACGACGCGGCGCTCGCCGAGCTGGGCGTGGCCGGCGGCCGCAACCTCTCTCTCGCGCAGATGAAGCACGTGCAGCACGTCCAGGTGACGCTCGGCGACGAGTACGTCACGGACGTCCTGCTGGAGGCGCTGGACGCCCGCTGGAGCGACCACTGCGCGCACACCACCTGGAAGTCGCTCGGCAGCCTGCTCGGCCGGCTCGTCCAGGCCGCGAAGGACGTCGACAACTCCAACGTGCTCAGCATGTTCCACGACAACGCGGGCGTGTGGGACTTCTACGACGGCCACGCCATCGCGATCAAGGCCGAGACGCACAACGGCCCCTCCGCGATCTCCGGCTACTTCGGCCAGCTGACCAAGCTCGGCGGCGTGCTGCGCGACATCCTGGGCACCGGCCTGAGTGCCGACCCGATCGGCAGCTTCGAGTACACGGCGGTCGGCGAGCCCGAGGCACCGGCGCCGATCGCGGGCCGGCCGGACGCGCGCAGGCTCGCCGGCGAGACGATCCGGGCGATCAAGGAGTACGGCAACACGTTCGGCGTGCCGATGATGTCGTCGCGCATGACGTTCCACCCCGCGTACCGCGCCAAGCCGTTCGCGCTCGGCGGCAGCATCGGCCTGCTGCCGGTGTCGGCGGCGCAGCGCGGCACCCCCCGTCCCGGCGACTTCGTCGTGCTGATCGGCGGGCTGACCGGCAACGAGGGCATCCACGGCGCGTCCGCCAGCTCGGCCGGCGCCACGATGGACACCGCCGCGGTGCAGATCGGCGCCCCGCTGGAGCAGGTCAAGTTCCGCAAGGCGCTGATCGAGCTGCGCGAAGAGGGCTGCATGAGCGCGCTGACCGACGTCGGTGGCGCGGGCCTGAACAGCGCCGTCGGTGAGATCGGCGAGGCGTGCGGGGTGTGGATCAACACCGCGCTCGTGCCGCTGAAGACCGCGGCGCTGCCGATGTGGCGGATCCTGCTGTCCGAGTCGCAGGAACGCATGCTGCTCGCCGTGCCGCCGGAGCACCAGGAGCGTGCGCGGAAGATCCTCGACAAGCACATGGTCCGCTCCACGGTCATCGGCCGGTTCGCGGACACGGGTCGCTACCACGTGTTCCACGCACCGGACCTGACCGAGGAGGCATTGATCGCCTCCGCGCCGGACACCGTGCCCGCGCACCAGGGCGAGACCGGCTTCGACGTGGCGTACGACCTGCTCGACATCGAGGTCGAACGTGTTGAGGTGGGCGCGCCGCCGCGTCCGTCCGGTGTGCCGGAGTGGCCGTCGCTGGCGCCGGCCGAGCTGGCCGGGCTGCTGGAGCAGGTCGTCTCCGACGCGGAGGTGGCGTCGCAGCACTACGCCGACTCGCAGTACGACTCCACGGTGCAGGGCAACACGTTCTACGGCCCGCACTACGGCACCGCGCAGCCGGTCCGCACGGCCTACTGGGCGGGCACCCCGGTCGCGGGTTCGCCCGCCGCCGCCGTGCTGAACACCGCGTTCAACCCGTGGATGTTCGACGCGGACCCGGTGGCCGCGACGCGCCAGATGTTCTGCTCGGCGATCGCGGGCCAGGTGCTCGCGGGCGTCGCGGTGCACGACATCTGCATGTGCGACAACTTCTACACCCCGCACCTGTCGGAGAACTGGCGCGAGTGGCTGGTCGGCATGGTCGACGAGCTGGCCGCGCTGGTCCGTCACTTCGGCGTGCCGCTGATCTCCGGCAAGGACTCCTCGGCCGGTTCCGTGCACACCGACGAGGGTCTCGTCAGCGTGCCGCCCGCGGTGTTCCTGACCGCGCTGGGCAAGGTGCCGCACCACGACGACCTGCTGCGCGAGCAGTGGACCGCGCCGGACAACGTCCTCGTCCGGATCGGCCTGTCCACCTCGTCGCCGGTGGGCACGGTCGCGGCACGCAAGCTCGACCTGCCCGGTGGAGCTCTGGACGACCTGGCACTGTCCGATGTGGACGGTTATCTGGCCGCGCTGGCCGCGCACCGGAACCTGTTCCGCAGCGGCGCCCGCATCGGCTCCGGCGGTGTGGCCGGAGTGCTCGCCCAGGGCGTGCTCGCGAGCGGCACCGGTGTGCGGCTGGAGTCCGCGACCACCGAGTCGCTCTTCGCCGAGCACCGCGTGGGCGCGGTCGTCGAGGTCGCGCAGTCCGACGTCGGCAAGCTGCCCGCGGAGCTGAACCCCGTCGTGCTCGGCACCCTCGTGCCCGGCGCCGGCATCCAGCTCGACGGCACCGACCTGTTCACCCCGGCCGCGCGCGACGGCTGGCTCAACTCGTTCACGGCGAGGATCGCATGAAGCCGACCGTCAACGTCCTGTACCTCCCCGGCACCAACTGCCAGGAGGAGACCGTCAAGGCGTTCGCTGCCGCGGGAGCGACGCCGCGGCTGCGTTTCGCGGCCGACCTGCTGTCCGGCGCCGAGCGCCTGGACGACGCGGACATCCTCTGCATCCCGGGCGGCTTCTCGTTCGGTGACCACCTCGGTGCCGGTGCGGTGGCGGGCGCGTTGCTGCGCAGCCACCTCGCGGACCAGTTCGAGGCCTGTCGCACCCGCCCGCTGATCGGCATCTGCAACGGCTTCCAGATCGCCGTGCGCGGAGGCTGCTTCGGCAAGGTGGGCCTGAAGGTGAACAGCTCCGGCACCTTCCGCAACGACGAGCACGTTCGCCACGTCGTCGAGGAGGACAACGACAGCCCGTGGCTCACGGGTCTGGCCGGGCAGACCCTCGAGTTCCCGTGTGCGCACGGCGAGGGCCGCTTCCACCCCGACGCCGAGGGTGCCGCGTACCGCGTCGCGCTGCGCTACGAGAAGGAGTCCAACCCGGACGGCTCGTTCGACAACATCGCGGGCATCACCAGCCTCGACGGTCTGTCGTTCGGCCTGATGGACCACCCGGAACGGGCCGTGGACCGCGAGGTTCGGCTCGCGTTCTTCGAGAACGGCGTGCGCGCCGCCCGGTGATGTCGGTCAGCTGGTGCTCGCGGCCTCCGCGAGCACCAGCTGATCGTTAGCATGGCGAGCATGCGCGCCTTGTTCCCCGGCTCCTTCGACCCGGCCACCCAGGGCCACCTCGACGTGGCGCGCCGGGCCGCGGGCCTGTTCGACGAGCTCGTCGTGTGCGTCTTCACGAACCCTCGGAAGACCGGCCGGCTCCCGCTCGCCGAACGACTGGCCGTTCTTGCGGAGATGACCAGCGAGCTGCCCAACGTCGCGTTGGACTCCAGCACCGGGCAGCTGCTCGTCGACTACTGCCGCGCGCACGACATCGGCGTGATCGTGCGAGGCGCGCGCACCAAGCGCGACCTGGTGCACGAGTTGCCGATGGCGCAGATGAACCTGCACCTCAGCGGCATTGAGACGCTCTTCTTCCCGGCCGATCCCGCGCACGGGCACATCTCCTCGACGGTCATCGCGGCAACGGCCCGGCCGTAGTACCCGCGTCACCCTGCCGGGGTCCGCCACCTTCACCCGCACCGTGCCGCCGGGTGCGGTCGGGTACCACGCCCAGCTCACCGATCCGGTGGGACGAAAGGGAAACCTGGTGGCGGTGGAGCCGGCCTGAGACAGCCGAGCGAAGTATCGATGCCGATCGATGGTTGCGTCCATCGATCCCGATCGATAGAGTCCCGCGCTGATTCGAAAAGATTCGATGCAGGGGGTGCGCGGTGACTGAGCTGCCAGTGGTCGTGGTCGGTGCCGGGCCAGCCGGTTTGGCCGCGGCGGCACACCTGGTCGAACGGGGCGAGCAGGTGCTCGTGCTGGAGGCAGGCGATCGGGCCGGTGCGGCCGTGTCGCAGTGGAATCACGTTCGGCTGTTCTCGCAGTGGGGCGAGCTGGTCGACCCGGCTGCCGAACGACTGCTGATCAAGGCCGGGTGGGTGCGTCCGGGCGGCGACGTGTATCCGACCGGTGCGGAGTGGACCGACCATTACCTGGCGCCGCTGGCTGAGGTTCTCGGTGACGTGGTGCGGTTCGGGGCGCGTGTCGTCGGGGTCGCGCGACGCGGCCGGGACCGCGTCGTTGACGCCGGTCGTGAGGACGAACCGCTGACCGTGCACGTGGGCGAGGAGCGCATAGCAGCCCGCGCAGTGATCGACGCTTCCGGCACGTGGGGTTCGCCCAACCCGCTCGGCGGAGACGGACTGCCGGCGGTGGGGGAGCAAGCGGCGGCTTCGCAGATCAGCTATCGCGTGCCGGACCTCGCGACTGAACGTGCCCGGTACGCGGGCAAGCGGATCGCCGTCGCGGGCAGCGGGCACTCGGCGCTCACCGCGTTGGTCGCGCTCGCCGAGCTGGAGCCTGCCACGAAGATCGTGTGGTTGCTGAGGCGCGGTGCCGTCGGCAACGTCTTCGGCGGCGGCGAGGCGGACCAGTTGCCCGCGCGGGGAGCTCTGGGGCTGCGGGCGCAGAAGGCGGTCGAAGCCGGTCACGTCGAGATCGTTTCCGGCTTCCGGACGGCCGCGGTGGAGCGTGTCGACGGCAAGCTCGTGTTGGAGTCGTTCGACGGCCATCGCGTCGAAGGAATTGACGAAGTCGTGGTGCTGACCGGGTTCCGGCCCGACCTGTCCTGGCTGTCCGAGATCCGGCTCGACCTGGACCCGGTGCTGCAGGCGCCGGCAGAGCTCGCGCCGTTGATCGACCCGAACGTCCACTCGTGCGGCACCGTGTACCCGCACGGCGAAAAGGAGCTGCGGCACCCCGAGCGGGGTGTTTACCTGGTGGGCATGAAGAGCTACGGCCGCGCGCCGACGTTCCTCGCGCTCACCGGGTACGAGCAGGTCAGGTCGGTCGTCGCGGCGCTCGCGGGCGATCACGAGGCGTCCGCGCGGGTGGAGCTCGTGCTGCCGGAGACCGGTGTGTGCGGCGGTGCCGGCGTGTTCGACGCCCCGGACCAGACCAGCGGATGCTGCGGCGAGCCCGTCGACGTGACGATCGGCCTCGCGCCCAATGCGGGCTGACACGGCGACGCGGCCCGGCACCGGGCTGCGTCGCGTGCTGATCGTGTTGTGCACCACCGAGATCATCAGCTGGGGCGTGCTCTACTACGCCTTCCCCGTGCTGCTGCCGACCATCAGCTCGCAGACGGGGTGGTCGCTCGCGGCGATCACGGCCGGGTTCTCCGGGAGCCAGATCGTGGCGGGCCTGGTGGGCATCCCGGTGGGCAGGCTGCTCGACCGGCACGGCCCGCGCGCCATCATGACCACCGGCTCGGTCGTGGCCGTGCTGGCGCTGGTCGCGCTCGCGAGCGCGCGCTCGCTGGCCTTGTTCACCGCCGCTTGGCTGGTTGCCGGGGTGGCGATGGCGGGGATCTTCTACGCTCCCGCCTTCGCCGCGCTGACCCGCTGGTACGGGCCGCGCCGGGTGTCCGCGCTGACCGCGCTCACCCTGGTCGCGGGCCTCGCCAGCACGGTGTTCGCGCCGCTGACCGCCGTGCTGAACACCGCCGTCGACTGGCGCGGCACCTACCTCGTGCTCGCCGGATTCCTCGCCGTCACCACGATTCCGCTGCACCTGTGGGGTTTGCGGCTGCCGTGGCCCGCGATCGAGCACGAGACCGCGCACACCCCGTCGGCGGTGGCGCGCAGCAGGCCGTTCCTGGTGCTCGTGGTCGCGATGAGCCTGGCCGCGTTCAGCGTGTACGCGGTGGTGATCAACCTCGTGCCGCTGCTGACCGGGCGCGGCATGACGACCTCGGCCGCCGCGGTCGCGCTCGGTCTGGGCGGGCTCGGACAGGTGGCCGGCCGGCTCGGCTACGCCCGGCTGGCCGCGCGAACCTCGGTGCGCACCCGCACGTTGCTGGTGCTGCTGGTCAGCGCGGTGGTGACCGCGCTGCTGGGCGTGGTGCCCGGTCCGGCGCTGCTGCTGATCGCGGGCTCGGTGCTCGCCGGAGTCGCACGCGGGATCTTCACCCTGGTGCAGGCGACCGCGATCACGGACAGGTGGGGTTCTGTCCACTACGGACAACTCAACGGTGTGCTCACCGCGCCCGTCATGCTCACCGCGGCGGTCGCACCGTGGGCGGGCAGCGCACTGGCGGCCTGGCTCGGCGGCTATCCGGCCGTGTTCGTGGTGCTGGGCGTGATCGGGGTGCTGGCGGCCGCGTTGTCGACGGCCAGCGTGCCGCGCTAGTCGAGCAGTTCGGCCACCAGCCCGCGCACGCGACGGTCGATCTCGTCGCGGATCGGCCGGACGGCGTCGACGCCCTGACCGGCGGGGTCGTCGAGCTGCCAGTCCAGGTAGCGCTTGCCGGGGAACACCGGGCAGGTGTCGCCGCAGCCCATCGTGATGACGACGTCCGAGGCCTCGACGTCGTCGGTGGTGAGCTTCGAGGGCACCTCGGCGGTGATGTCGAGCCCCCACTCCGCCAGCGCGGCGGCAGCGGAGGGGTTGACCTTCTCGGCGGGCGCCGATCCCGCCGAACGCACGGCGATCCGGCCCATGCCGTGGTGCTGCAGCAGGGCGGCGGCCATCTGGGAACGGCCCGCGTTGTGCACGCAGACGAACAGCACCTCGGGAGTGTTGGGCACGGTCAGATCACACCTCCTGCATCGACTTTTGTCAATCCAAGCGGCTAGGGTGATCGTCATGACCAGCCCGGACCGGACGCTGCTCGACTCGACGGCCGCCGCACGCCTGTTCAAGGCGCTCGGCGACCCGATCCGCGTCGAGCTGGTCGGCCTGGTGTGCAGGACCGAGGGGCAGGAGGCGTGCTTCTGCGACCTCGCGGACCAGTTCGACATGCCGCAGTCCTCGCTCAGCCACCACCTCAAGATCCTCGTGCAGGCCGGCCTGCTCAGCCGTGAGCGCCGCGGCACCTGGAGCTGGTACCGCATCGAGAACGCCGCCATCGACACCCTCGCCGCGGCGCTCGCGCCCGGCGGGCCGTTGCGCGACGCCAGCACCTGCTGCGACTGACCGGAGAACCTCGTTGAGCATCAAGGAATCCGCGGCACCGGACGTGCTGCCTCGACTGTCCTTTCTGGACAGACTGCTGCCGGTGTGGATCGGCGTCGCCATGCTCGCCGGCCTGCTGCTCGGCCGGTTCGTCCCCGGCCTGCAGGGCGTGCTGGACGCGGTGAAGATCGGCGAGGTGTCGCTGCCGATCGCGCTCGGGCTGCTGCTGATGATGTACCCGGTGCTCGCGAAGGTCCGCTACGACAGGCTCGGCACCGTCACCCGCGACCGCCGCACGATGCTGTTGTCGCTGGTGCTGAACTGGGTGCTCGGCCCGGCCCTGATGTTCGCGCTGGCCTGGATCTTCCTCGCCGACCTGCCGGAGTACCGCACCGGCCTGATCATCGTCGGCCTCGCCCGCTGCATCGCCATGGTCATCATCTGGAACGACCTCGCCCGCGGCGACCGAGAAGCCGCGGCCGTGCTGGTCGCGCTCAACTCCGTGTTCCAGGTCGTCATGTTCGGTGTGCTCGGCTGGTTCTACCTCGACGTGCTGCCCGGCTGGCTGGGCCTCGACACCACGTCCGTGAACTTCTCCGCCTGGGAGATCGCCAGGTCCGTGCTGATCTTCCTCGGCATCCCGCTGCTGGCCGGCTACCTGAGCCGGAAGCTGGGGGAGCGGTCCCGCGGCCGCGACTGGTACGAGGCGAAATTCCTGCCCCGAGTCGGCCCGATCGCCCTGTGCGGACTGCTGTTCACGATCGTCGTCCTGTTCGCCCTGCAGGGCGAGACCATCACGGGCCGGCCAGTCGACGTCGCCCGCATCGCACTCCCGCTGCTGGTCTACTTCGCGATCATGTGGGCGGGCTCGTACGCGCTCGGCAAGGCGTCCGGGCTGTCCTACGAGCGCACCACGACGCTGGCGTTCACCGCCGCGGGCAACAACTTCGAGCTCGCCATCGCGGTCGCGATCGGAGTGTTCGGCGTGACCTCCGGGCAGGCGCTCGCGGGTGTGGTCGGCCCGCTGATCGAGGTGCCGGTGCTCGTGGCGCTCGTCCACGTGAGTTTGTGGCTGCGCCGGCGGTGGAGCGCAACACCGGGCTGACTCAGGACGATTCACCCATGAGGGGGAAGCAGACATGCGGAGGTACCCTCATGCGTGCGACCAGACGGCTCACCGCCGCTGCGGCGGTCGTTGTTCTGATTCTGTTCAGCCTGGCACCGGCAGCGTCGGCGGCACCCTTCTCCGTCGGCGCTGACGTGCTGGTCAGCGGCCCGTCGGCGCTGACGTCGTGCCCGTTCGGCGGCTCGGCCGACTTCGCCGCCGCCTACGACAACACCGAGGTCGAACCCCAGGTCGCGGTCAACCCGGTCAACCCGGCCGAGATGATCGGCGCGAGCCAGCAGGACCGCTGGCCCGACGGCGGCGCGCGCGGCCTGACCTCGTGGATCTCGCACAACGGCGGCGCGTCCTGGACCAAGCTGCCCGACGTGCCGTGGAGCGCCTGCCAGGGCGGCCCGGTCCGGTTCGGCCGCGTCACCGACCCGTGGGTGAGCTACGACAAGGCGGGCAACGCCTACTTCCTCGGCCAGCCCATCGACTCGGCCGCGCTCGGCCAGTCCGCGGTCTCGGTGACCAGCCTCGACCGGTCCACCGGCACCTGGCGGCCGCCCCAGATCATCCAGGAGGACCCCGGCGACCGCGGCGTCTTCAACGACAAGATCTCCATCACGGGCGACCCGACCCGCGCCGGCTACGCCTACGCGACCTGGATCCGCGGCGACTACCCGAACAACGGCAAGCAGAACCCGATCGCGGATCTGCACTCGTTCGCCTACCGCGGCCAGCCGATGTTCTCCCGGACCACCGACGCCGGGCTGACGTGGTCCACCCCGGTGCCGATGCGCAACTCGAACACCTACATGCAGGGCAACCAGATCGCGGTCGGCCCGGACGGCACGCTGTACGACGTCGCCGCGAATCTGTTCACCGGTGGAACCTTCAACGACAACGGCGTGTACATGGCCGTCATGACCTCCCGCGACGCCGGCCTGCACTGGTCGGCTCCCGCGAAGATCGCGCCGATCCGGTTCGCGCAGCTGTTCGTGCCCGACGACAACTTCCCGATCCGGGCGGGCGACTACATCCCCGACATCGCCGTCGACATGACCAGCGGCGCGATCTACGTGGTCTGGGCCGACGGCCTCGGCACCGCGCTGAACAAGGTCGTGCTGGTCCGCTCCACCGACGGCGGCCGGCACTGGAGCAGCCCGGCGGTGGTCGCCACCGGTGGCGCCGGCGTGCAGTCCTACAACCACGCGATCGACGTGTCGGACACCGGCACGGTCACCCTGACCTACTGGGACGACCGGAACAACGTGCCCGGTGACGGTGTCGCGACCACCGACATCTGGGTCCGCCACTCGCACAACGGCACGCTGAGCTGGGAACCCGAACAGCACCTGCACGGCCCGTTCGACCACTACCGGGCACCGGTCTCGTACTTCGCGCCGGGCGATCCGAGGGGCTTGTTCCTCGGTGACTACTCGGGGCTCGAAACGATCTCCGGCAACAACACCATCGCGTTCTTCCCGTCGACGATCGCCGACGGAGCGGACGTTCACGCGGTGCGGCTGAACCACGCCTGACACCGAGATCAACCGTCCTGAGGGGCAATTCAGGAGGAGGTCAGGGAGAAACCCTGATGGCAGCTTGCGCGATCGCGGGCAAGCTGGATGTTGTCAGGGGAGATCCGCAGTGCAGGGAGAACAATGAGCGAGTCCAAGTCCGAGTCCGCCCGTTCCGCCGTCGACTCGGTGGTCGACGCCGTTCGCGGGCTGGTCAGCGAAGGCCTCAACCGCCGCGTGGTGGTGCGGGACAGCAAGGACGAGGTGGTCCTGGAGGTGCCGGTCGCCCTCGGGGTGGTCGCCGCGTTCGCCGCTCCGGTGGCCACGACGATCGGCGCGGGGGTCGCGCTGGTCAGCAAGTGCGGGATCAAGCTGGAGAACCGCCAGCCGGAGCCCACTGCCCAGCCCGCGACGACGGTCGAGTCCGAGCGGATC
>NZ_JBEXPJ010000004.1:0-127521 GCF_040611995.1 Lentzea sp. NPDC006480 | reverse complement strand
GGGCGAACGTCTTCGACTTCGCCGCCGCCAGTGCGGAGATCACCGCGAAGACGGCGGCGGCCTGTGCCGCACGGGTTGCTCGCGCCGCGGCCGCTCGCGCGACGTTGGCGGCGTTGATCGCCGCAGTCGCGTCCGCGCCCGCCGCCTGGGCCTGGTTCGCGGCTGCGACGGCGGAGTCGACAGCGCTGTTCGAGTGGGTGATCGCGTCGTTCGCCGCATTGACCCGCGGCATTGGCGGCGTTCGCCGCGTTGTACGCCGTTTCCGCTGCGTTCGCTGCCTGGTCGGCGCCGTCGGCGACCGCACGAGCCCTGGCCGCCGCCATGCGCGCGGCGGGCACCTTCCCGGCGTCGAAGATGACCAGCGCCGCGGAACGGTAGGCGTCCGAGGCGGCCTGGCCCGCCAGCGCCGCCGCCGTCGCGGCACGGGAAGCCGCGTTCGCCGCGGTCCTGGCGGCGGCACTCGCCGTGTTGGCCGCGCTCACGGCCTCACGCGCGGCTGCCGCAGCGGCGTTGGCGGCCTCGGCGGCGAGTCCGGCCGCGGCCGCGGCCTCCGAAGAGTTGTGCGCGGCGCTTTCCGCGGCACGCGCGGCGTCCTCAGCGGCTTCCTTCGCCGCCGCTGCCTCCCGCACCGCGCGGTCGGCCGCCTCCTTGGCCGACGCGGTCTCCTTGATCGCCTGCTCACCCGCGTCCTTGGCGACCGCGGCGAGCTCCTCCACCGTGGCCCGCTCGACGTCGCGCGCCTGGTAGACGGGCAGATCGACGTCGAGGAACTCCTGGTAGGCCTGCATGGTGCCGAGGTCCAGCACCCGCTGCGCGCCTGCCTTGACGTTCGGCCCACCGGACGACTGGGCCTGGTTCACCCGGACGCGGAGATCCAGTTCGAACGGCCGGCGCCAGCCGTTGCGCAGGAACTCCCGCATCGGCTCGACGGCGCCTGCGTCGAGAAGTGGCTGCGCGGCCGCTCGGACCTGCGCACCACCGACCGCCATCAGCTGGTTCACCGAGACACGCACATCGGCGTCGTTGGCGGCGATGTACCCGTTCTCCAGGAATGCCGTCAGAGCGCCGTTCCCGCCGTCGTCCAGGGCGCGTTGCGCGGCGTCCTTCACGTGCGGACCGCCGGCCGCCTGCATCTGGTTGACGGCCAACCGGTCGTCGAGCTTCGCCAGCCGCTCGTAGCCGGTGGTCAGGAAGGTCTGGATCTCCGCTTCCGGCGCGGTGAGCAGCCGTTGCGCCTCGGCCTTCACCATCGGGCCACCCGTCTGCCACAAGGCCACGACGCGAGCCCTGGCGTTCGGGATCGGGGTGTTGGCCTGCGCCACGGCGATGGGCGCGGCGACGGTGAGGGTGGTCGCGAAAGTGGTCAGTGCCAGCGTTAACGCGGTCAAGCGCGTCCGCAGTCTTCTTCGTTGCATGAACGAACCCCCAGGACTTGTTGTGCGCTTCTCTCCTCCAGAACGCGGCGAGGGACCATCCGAAGTGGACAGTCCCTCGCCGGTGGCACGCCGATGTCGCCGCTAGAGCAGGCGTGCGGACTGTGCCGGCCAGTTGCCCTCTCCGCCGTCCCACTGCTGGGTGGGTGCGTCGAAGCCGTTGGCGTTGCCCTTCCACAGGAAGGCACGCGTCAGGCCGTTGTCGAAGTTGTAGAATGCCACGACGTCGGACCGGCCGTCACCGTTGTAGTCGCCGGCGACCAGCCGTGCGGTCTGCGCGGGCCAGTTGCCGGGCAGACCGTCCCACTTCTCGAACCAGCCGTCGAACGACGTCGCGGTGGCGTAGAAGACGAGCAGCTTCGTCTGGCCGCCGCCGTAGTTGTAGAACGCGCCGATGTCCGAGCGGCCGTCACCGTTCCAGTCGCCGGAGACGTACCTGGCCTGGCCGCCTGCCCAGCCAGTGACGCCCTTGCGGTGCACCGGGGCGTTGAAGCCGTCCGCGGTCGCCTCGAACGTCCACAGCGCGATGGTGGTGTCGCCGTAGTCGTACACCGCGGTGATGTCCACGCGACCGTCGCCGTTGTAGTCGCCGGCGAGGTAGGTGCCCTTGCCCTGCATCCACTGGTTGGCCCCGCTGTCCCACTTCTCGACAGGTGCTTCGAAGCCGGTTGCCGTGCCGTACCAGACGAAGAGCTTCGTCTGGAAGTTGCCGAGGTCGTAGAACGCGGCGATGTCGGCGCGGCCGTCGGCGTTGAAGTCGCCGGCGACGATCTTCGAGCTCTGCGACGGCGCGTTGTCCGGGCCGCCGGTCCACTTCTCCTGCCAGTCACTCAGGCCGGTGGCGGTGGCGTAGAAGACGAGCAGTTTCGTCTCGCCGCCGTTGTAGTTGTAGAACGCCGCCGTGTCCGACCTGCCGTCGCCGTTGAAGTCACCGGTCACCCAGCGGGCGCGGTTGACGTCGAAGCCGCCGGCGTTGCCCCTCAGCTTGAACTCGGGCGCTCCGAGGCCCGCCTCGCCACCGTTCCAGACCGGCAGGCCGAGCGTGAAGCCGCCCAGCTCGTACGCGGCGCCGACGTCGTCGATGCCGTCACCGCTGAAATCGTTGCGGGACGGGAGCTTCGTGGTGGCGGAGGCGATGCCGGAAGCAGGGCCGTCCTGGCCGTCGCGCACCGGGACGACGCGGTAGTACCACTTCTGCTTGGCCGCCAGCGCGCTGTGCGTGAAGCTCGGAGTCGTCACCGTCGCGACCAAAGTGGACGGACCGATCGGCACGTCCGCGCTCGGCGAGGCGTAGACCTTGAACGACTGGTTGCCCCTGGCCGCCCAGACGAGGTTGATCGCGTGCTGCGGAGCGGGCCGCGCGGACAGGTCGAGGAGCTCGGAGGCGAACCAGTCACCGAGGTTGTCGGCCCGCGCGGCGGTGCTGCCCTGCCGCGACTCGGACACGCCGAGGCAGCCGTGCTGCCACGAGGCGGAGTTCAGGCCGACGAGCTGCGGCACACCGCCGACCTCGCGGAACACCGGGCCGCCCGCGTCACCCTTGCACGTGTCGACGCCGTCGTTGCCGGTCAGCGAGACCGTCTGGCCGTTGCTCGAACCGACGGTGAACAGGGCCGTGCGCGGTCGGTCCGGCACCCATTCCGTGACGGTGCGGCCGAAACCGCCGACGCGCAGCACCTCGCCCTGTGCGGGCGCGGCACCGATCGCGATCGGCGTGACGTCAGCGACCGGCTCCTTCAGCCTCACCAGCACCGCGTCGCGGTCGGCACGGGTGACGACGCGGCCGATGCCGATCGTCTTGCCCGCCACCGAAACCGCGGCACCGTCCGGCGTGCAGCCCTTGGCGGTCAGCACCCACACGGTGTCGATCAGCGCGCCCGTGCACGAGGCGGTGCTGCCCAGCGACACCTTCGCGAGGAACTTGTAGGCGCCCTCGGGCACGGTCGTGCCACCGGAGAGCGCCATCGACGGCGAGGCGACGAGCCCGCTCGCCAGTGTCACCGCGGCGGCAGCGCTCGCGGCGAGTCTGGCACCGGTTCTCACGGCTTGACCTCGAGCTTCACCAGGGTCTCCGGCGCACCGTTCGGACGACCGATACCGACCTGCTGAGAACCGTTGGGGTTCAACGCGACCGTACGAGCCTCACCCGATTGCGCCTTCACCTCGGCCGTGCCCTTGTGACCCGGCGTCGAGCCGAAACCGTCACCGCGGATCTCGAACACGTCCGGAATCAGCAGCACCAGCGACCCGGTCGCGCCCAGAACCTTGAAGCACACCAAGCCGTCGTTCTTGCCGACCGAGAAGTCGGACGAACGAACCTCGATCAACCCGATGCCGTTCACCGGCTGCTGAGCACACGACGCGTACACGATGTGCCCGTCGCCGGAAACGAGCTTCACGTTGTCCTCAGCCAGAATTCGCGCCGCATCCGGGTACGCGAAGTCCTCGACCAACGACTGCTGCTCATCAGCAGCCGACGTCTCGTTGGCGTTGGCAGCCCACACACCACCCACCGCGACAACACCGACCGCCAACGCAGTGGTGACCGCACGCGACCACAATCTCATTCGATGCCCCCAGGTTTCTCTTGTTGAACAACACACTTGAACAGCGCACAGCGCCGCCACGCCCGCGGATTCCGCTTGCGAACGTGTGAAGATGCGGTTGCCGACCCTGTCTCCCCAGAACCAGGTCGATGACGCCCCCAGTGACGTGCCGGAGGAACGGTACCGCCGGCACGTCCTGTCGCGCCAGGGTCCTGGTCAGTCCCGGAAGTGGTACAGGTGCTGCTTCCGGTGCGGGACCAACTGCTCGTCCTCGAACACCGACGGCTCGTGGCCCTGCAGGTCGTTCAGCACCACCGGCAGCTTCAGGTCGCTGGTGAAGCGGAACTGGACGTCGATCCGGGTCGGCTGGTCCGGCCGCGGGGCGCTGCGCGGCAGCAGCACCCCGTGCGACACCTGGTGCGACCACAGCTCGAAGCGCCGTGGCAGCCGCAGCGGAAACTCGATCGCCCGTCTGCTCCACACCACGAAGGTAGAAGTCGACCTGGCCGATGACCTTCTGCTCGAACAACACGCTCAGCTCCCAGTCGGTGGCGCCGCCGATACCCATGTTGTTGCGTCGCACGGAGGTCAGCGACATTTCCATGACGCCCAGCTCGGCTCCCACGATGTTGAAATGCATCGGTGAAACCTGTGCGCGCGGCGAAAGGCCACCCCGCGACGCGGAGTGGCCTTCTGCTGCTGTCAGATCACTTGACGAGCGTGCAGGCGTTCGCCTGCGCCGAAACGTTGCGCTCGGTGTCCCAGCCGGTGCCGACGGACTTGCCGGTGTTGTCCTGCGCACCGGGCGCCCAGGTGTCGGTGTTGTCCTGGTGCGCGTACCAGCGCAGAACCGGCACGGTGCCCTCGCCCCACGGGCCCTGTCCCAGTGCGCCGCGGCCGTACAGGACGTCGCCGCCCGGCGAGAAGATCTCGCTGAACATCTGCCAGCCCGCGCCGACGGGCTTCTCCTTCTGCAGCCACGTCTTCGCGGTCACGTCGTACTCGAAGCGGAACATGTCGCCGTTCGGCTTGCGGGCGTACAGCACGCCGTCGCCCGCCGCGGTGATCGAGTCGAAGCGCTCCCAGCCGGACTCGACGACCTCGCCCGCGCCGTTCACCCACGTGTTGTGCGCGGCGTCCCAGACGTAGTACTTGAGCTTGCCCTGGTCGTCGATGATGAAGATCCGGCCGGCACTGTCGACCGTGACGCGGTTCTTGTACTCCGGCGTGAAGTACCGCTCCCAGCCGCTGCCGACCGCGCCGCCGCCGGACCAGAAGCCGGTGTCGGTGCCCGTCGGGTTCCACACCCAGCGCTTGAGCACGCCATCCGCGTGCGGGTCGTTGGCGTCGATCTTCTTGTGGATGTCCCACACGACGTTGCCGTCGCCCGCGACCAGACGGCCGAGCCAGCCGTTGCCGACCTGCCCGCCGCCGGACCAGGACAGGCCGCCGTCCTTCGCCCCGTTGTGCACGTAGCGGTGCAGGTCGCCGTTCTGCCGCACCGACCAGATCTGCACGGGCTTGCAGTCGACCGGAGTCGGCGTGATCTGCTTGGTGATCCACGCGGTCAGGTCGTCGACGCGCGTGCCGGTGCTGCCCTTGCGGGTCTCGCTGACCAGCAGACAGCCGTTCTGCCAGGACTTCGCGTTCAGCGCCACCAGCTGCGGCGTGCCGCCGACCTCGCGGAAGGCCGGGCCGCCCGCGTCACCCTTGCAGGTGTCCTTCTCGCCGGACAGCGAGGCTTCCGCGGCGTTGAGGGCGCCGACTGTGAACGTGGCGACGCGAGGCCGGTCCGGCACCCACTCCGTCGCGGTGCGGCCGAAACCGGCCGCCTTGACGGACTCGTTCTGGGCCAGCGCCGTGCTGCTCAACGCGATCGGCGTGATGCCGGCGGTCTTGTCCGCCAGCTTCACCAGCGCCACGTCGCGGTCGGTGTGGCGGATGACCCGCGCGACCTTGGTGACGTGACCGGTGCCGGTCGCGAGGTTGGCCTTGCCCACCACGACCTTCACCTCGCCGGTCTGCGGGAGGCAGGACGCGGCCGTGATGACGTAGCTGGGGGCGACCAGCGCACCGGAACAGCCCTTGTCCGCAGAGGACAGACGGGCGAGGAACTCGTACGAGCCCTCCGGAACGACCGCGCCGCCGGACAACGCCTGCGCGACCGGCACCCCGGCGAGCGCGACCGCCGCGACCGCCGCGACGACGGTCACCTTTCTACCGGCGCTCACGGCTTGACCTCGAGCTTGACCAGGGTCTCGGGAGCACCGTTCGGACGACCGATACCGACCTGCTGAGAACCGTTGGGGTTCAACGCGACCGTACGAGCCTCACCCGACTGCGCCTTCACCTCCGCAGTGCCCTTGTGACCCGGCGTCGAGCCGAAACCATCACCGCGGATCTCGAACACGTCCGGAATCAGCAACACCAGCGACCCGGTCGCGCCCAGAACCTTGAAGCACACCAAGCCGTCGTTCTTGCCCACCGAGAAGTCCGACGAACGAACCTCGATCAACCCGATGCCGTTCACCGGCTGCTGAGCACACGACGCATACACGATGTGCCCATCACCCGACACCAGCTTCACGTTGTCCTCAGCCAGAATCCGCGCAGCATCCGGATACCCGAAATCCTCCACCAACGACTGCTGCTCATCAGCAGCCGACGACTCGTTGGCGTTGGCAGCCCACACACCACCCACCGCGACCACACCGACCGCCAACGCGGTGGTGACCGCACGCGACCACGATCTCATTCCCATGCCCCCAGGCTTCCCTTGTCGTAGCTGTGTCTCTGACGTCCACTCAGGACGGTTTGCCCCAGCGTCCGGCCTTGTCGATCAGATCCGCGGTCATCGCCTGCATCACCGCGTTCCTGTCCTCAGCGGACGGGAACGCGGCGTCGACGCCCTGCTTCAGGTCCTCGCGGATGACCCGCACGATCTCGGCGGCCTGTTCCGGCGTGTAGAACGACAGCGCGAAGTACCCGTAGCCGCCCTTCACGAAGTCCTTCATCGACGCGGCGAGCTCTTCGTCGCGGACGTGGTCCGCGACGAAGTCGACGACCCAGTGAAGCGCCCCGCGAGAGCCGTTCCAGTCCTCGTGGGGATCGGAGTTGTCGTAGTCGAGGAGGAAGTCCGCCGACATTGGCCCACCTAACTCGTTCGGATGATGAACACGCGCAGCGTGTCGTACGTCTTGAGATAATCCTCCACCAGCTTCACCTGGTCAGGGGTGAGACCGCGGACGTCGAACGGGACCATGTCCGACTTCTTCAGGTGCTTCACGACCTGCCCCTGGATGTTCTGGCTCTGCCACTGCTTGTCGAAGAACTGCGTCGGAATCGGGCCGACCGCGTCGTAGGTGACGCCGTTCGCGTCGATCCAGTCCGGGTTGGGGCTGTTGTCGCCCTTCGCCTTGGGGAAGCGCAGGAGCTGCACGTTGTACCTCTGCTCCAGCAACACCGCGATCTTGTACTCGTCCTCGCTGAACTTGGCGGTCGCGGTGTCCAGCCCGAGGTACGCCTTGCGCTCCTGCTCCGCGATCTTGGCGGCTTCGTCCGACGCGTGGGAAACGGCGTTGCGCCAGGCCCAGCCCTCCGACGTCAGGTCCTCGACGACCCCGACGACCTTGGTGGCACCGACGGCACCCACGCCGAGCCCGGTGGTCATCACCATGCCGGGGTAGGCGATCGCGCCGAGCGGCATGACGGCGTCCATGCCCAGCATGACGACGTTCGCGACGAATCCGAGCACGCCGGCGGCCCACAGCCCGCCCACCACGAGCACCGTGCCACCCGCGAGCGCGGCACCACCGAGGATCATGGTGAGGAGAGCGATCTGCTCCAGTGCGAACTCGGCCTTGCGGTTCGCCTCGAAGTCCGGGCTCATCGCGTCGCCGACGCAGTTCTGGAAGCCGGCGCTGTCCGTCTTCTCCCGGTAGAGAAGCATGCACTTCTCACCGTTCATCAGCATCCGCGAGACCGTGTCGTACTCGTTCTGCGACAACAGGTTGACGCAGTTCTCGTACTCGGGAGTGCCGGCGCCGTGGCGGCTGCGGCAGTTCGTGATCTGCTGGTTCGCCTTTTGCGTGACGGCGTCGTTGATCCGGTTGGTGACGTTGTCCACCGCGGCCTTCGCGGCGGCACGCGCCTCCTCCGCACCAGCGTGAGCCGCCATCGCCGTGTCGTACGCCTCGCGCGCCGACGCGTAGGCCTGCGTGGCGAACCCGGCCGCCTCGTTGGCCGACGCCTGCGCCCAGGTGGCGGACCGCATCGCCTGCTGTGCCGAGGACTGCGCCGACTTGGCGGCGTTGTTCGCGACCCGTGCCGACTCGGCGGCGGCCTGAGCCGACCGTTCCGCCGCCGTCGCGGAGTCCTTCGCCTCCTGCGCGTACCTGGAGGCGTCGGCGGCGTCGCGCTTGGCCTGGTCCGCGTAGCCGGCGGCCTCGTTCGCGGCGTTGCGGGCGACGGCCGCGGTGGCCTGCGCCTCGTTGGCGTTCTTGGCCGCGGTCGCCGCCGCGCCCGCCGCCATGGCGAGGTAGCCCTGGATCTCGGCCACGTGCGCGGCCGTCTCCTGGTCGGCCTTGGCCGAGACGAACCGGCCGGAGTCGAGCCACTGCCTGATCGCGGTGGGCGGACCAGCGAGCACGGCCTGCGCCATCGCCTTGGTCTCCGGACCGCTCGCCTGGTCGGCGATGATCCGGTTCACGTCGACGCGGTCGTCCACGACGCCCGCCGTGAACCTGTCCTTGTCCAGGAACGTGCGGTAGGCCGCGGCGGTGCCGGTGTCGAGCGCCTTCTGCGCCGATCTGATCGTGGTCTGGCGGTTGGCGGCCTGCGCGTCCGCCATCAGCTGGTTGACCTTGATCCGGTCCTCGGTGTCACGTCCGGTGTAGACGGGGTTGCGCAGGAAGTTCTGCACGTCCGCGTCCGAGCCGGCGAGCGCGGCGTTGGCGGCGTCGCGCAGCGCCTGGCTGCCGCCCTTCGCCTTGCTCTGCAACGTCACGCGGTCGTCGCGGGCGGCGGCGAAAGCGATGCCCGTCCGGACGTACTCGCGGACCTCGTCGTCGGAGCTGACCAGTGCGCTCGTGGCCGCTGCCTTGGTCCACGACCCCTTGCCGTCGGACAGCCTCATCGCGATCTTGCGGCCGTTGGTCGTGACGACGGCGTCGGGCGCACCCGCCGCGGTGGCCTCGGTGATCCACCGGTTGGTCTCGGCGTCGCGCAGCGCGGCCTGCTCGGCATCCCACTTCTGCGCCGCCTGCACGTCGGTGACGGCGGCCTTGGCCTGCTGGGCGGCCTCGGTCGCCTGGCTGGCCCGCACGTCGAGCTTCGCGGCCTCGTTCGCACGGGCGGCGTCGTAGATCGTGCGCGCCTGCGCGGCGGCTTCGAGGGCGGTCTTGGCGGCCTCGCTCGCGGCGTTCGCGTGCTTGGTCGACTCGGCGGCGGCCATCGCCGCGTTGCCGGCGTGCGTGATCGCGGCCTCGGCGGCCTCGGCGGCCTTGATCGCGTCGGCCGCCGCCCTCGTGGCCGCGGTGCGCGCGACCCCGGCCGCGGCCGCCGCCACCTTGGCGTAGTCGGAGGCCGCCTTGGCCGCCTTCGTGGCGCGCGCCGCCTGGTTGCTCGCGGTGGCGGCGGCGTTGCGGGCGACCGCCGCGTCGGCACCGGCCTGGTTGGCGAAGTCGCCCGCCTCGTTCGCGGCACGGGCGGCGGCGTTGGCACCGTCACCGGCGCGGACGGCGGCGTTGGCCGCGGTCATGGCGTTGTCTGCGGCGATCTGGGCCTGTTCTGCCGCCTGGGCGGTCGACTGGGCCTGCTCGGCCGCGGCACGCGCGGCGACGGCGGCGTCCCTCGCCACCGGGACGTTGGCGGCGTCGGTCGCGGTCGCGGCGGCGGCGTCATAGGCACGGGACGCGGCCTGACCAGCCATTGCCGCAGCCGTTGCCGCGCGGGACGCGGCCGACGCGGCGATGCGCGCCGCGTTGCTCGCGATGTTCGCGGCGCTGATCGCCTCGGAGGCGGCGCGCGCGGCCCGGTTCGCCGCGTCGGCGGCGACACCGGCGGCGGCACCGGCCAGTTGTGCGTTGTCCCTGGCGCTCTCCGTCGCGGCCCGTGCCTTCTCGGCGGCTTCCTTGGCCAGCAGGGCCTCGGTGACCGCCTGCTCGGACGCGTCCTTCGCCGCCTGGGTCTCCTTCGCGGCGAGCTCACCCGCCACCTTGGCGACGTTGGTCAGCTCGATGATGGAAGCGGTCTCCTGGTCCCGCGCCTGGGCGGTCGGCCAGTCGTAGTCGAAGAACCGCTGGAACGCTTCCGCAGTGCCCGCGTCGAGCGCCTCCTGGGCCTTCTGCTTGACCTTCTGGCCGCCGGCCGCCATGAGCTGGTTGACCCGCAGGCGCTGGTCCGTGGTGTCCGGCGTCTGCCAGCCCTCGTTGAGGAACGCGCGGTAGGCGTCCTGCGTGGCCGTGTCCAGCGCCGCCTGCCCCGCGGCGCGGAGGTTGGCCCCGCCGATGGCCATCATCTGGTTGATGCGGATGCGGAGGTCCTGCGTGTTCGGCGCGACCCAGCCGGTCTCCAGGAACTCCTTGACACTGCTCGGGTTGGCGGCGTCGAGGGCTTTCTGAGCAGCTTGCTTGACCGAGACGCCCGACTTCTCGAGCATCTCGACCACGCGGCTGCGTTCGTCGGACTCGGCGGCGCGGTTCCAGCCGTTGTCCAAGAACGCCTTGATGTCGGCGTCCGTGCCGACGAGCGCGTTGGCCGCGGCCTCACGGGTGGCCGGGCCACCCATGCGCCACACGCTCAGAACGCGCATGCGCTCATCGCCACGATCAACTGTGTCGGCACTGGCCGGTGGTACTGCCACCAGAGTGCTCGCGAACGTGGCCAAAGCCACCGCGAGCACGCCGAAGCGCATGCGTGTGCGCAAAACGACCCCCCAGAGGTACGTACGTGCGACGAACCGCGAGAAAGGTACCTTCGGGTTTCGGGTTCCGGTCTGCCCGACAGCTTGTTCGGGCCACAGTTGCACACGTGATCGTCGTCGCGTAACGGCGGAGGCGGCCGCACGATGCGCGCTGTTGACCTCCAGCTAGGTCGAGCTCCTAGCGTTCCGGCCATGTTCGCGATTCGGCAGTACGAGTTCGGTCCGGCGTCGAACCTCCTGTTCGAGGAGGTGCCGGACCCGGATCCCGCGCCCGGCCAGGTGCGCATCACCGTGGCCGCGGCCGGGGTGCACCTCGTCGACACCACCATCCGCAAGGGCGGGTTCGGGCCCGTCGAGTTCCCCATGACGCCGGGGCGGGAGGTCGCCGGTGTCGTCACGGCGCTCGGTGAGGGGGTCGAGGCCGAGTGGCTGGGGCGGCGGGTCACCGCTCACCTCGGCATGGCCAACGGTGGCTACGCGGAGCTGGCCGTGGCGAAAGCCGAAGCGTTGCACGCGCTGCCGGACGACGTGTCGTTCGAGGCGGCGGTGGCGATGATCGGCACCGGACGCACGGTCGTGGGAGTGCTGCACGCCGCGAAGCTCACCGCGGACGACGTGGTGCTGGTGACGTCGGCGGCCGGGGGCATGGGGGCGTTGTTCGTGCAGGAGGCGCGCAACGTCGGGGCGCGGGTGGTGGGGCTGGCCAGCGGGGAGAAGCTCGACCACGTGATGGACAACGGGGCCGATGCCGCCATCGACTACACGCGGCCGGGGTGGGCGGACGGTCTCAAGGACATGACCGTGGTGCTCGATGGAGTCGGCGGCGAGGTCGGGGCGCAGGCGTTGAAGACCCTGGGCGTGGGCGGGCGGCAGATCATCTACGGCTGGGCGTCCGGCGAGATGACGAAGATCAGCACGGAAGCGTTGTTCGCCAACAGTCTCACCGCGACGGTCGCGCTCGGGCCTGGGCTGATGCGGCGTGGGCTGCGGGTGCTGGAGGACGAGTCGATGGCGGGGCTCGCGAGCGGGCGGTTCGTGCCGCTGGTCAACCCGGCGTTCGCGCTGAGGGATGCCGCGAAGGCGCACGAGGCGCTGGAATCCCGTGCCGCGGTGGGGAAAGTCGTGCTCAAGCCGTGAGCAGAGGGGCCGCCTCCGCGCAACGGAGACGGCCCCTCCTCTCCAACCCCTCGGTCAGGCTTGGATCGGCACCTCGACGAACTTCTTGCCCGCGAAGTTCTCGACCACGACCGACTTCACGTCGTTCGGGGCCACCAGCGCGGAGCCGTCCAGGTTCGTGCCCTCGGCGGCGCCCTTCTTGGACACCACCCAGGAACCCGCCTCCTGGCGGCTGCCGTCCTTCGCGACCACGAAGATCCGGCACTTCTCGCCCTCGGGGATACCGGTGATCGCCGTGTTCGTGCGCACCCAGCCCGCGGCCGGGACGACCTTCACGGTCATCGACGCCTTGGTGTCCGGGTCGGTGAACGTCGCGAGCTTGGTGCCCGACGGGTCCGGTGCGGTCGTGGTCGGCGCGGGACCCGCCTGGATGTCCGGCGAGGTCGCCTTGCCGACGAAGACGCCGGCACCGAGCACCACCGCGGCCACGACGGCTGCCGCGGCGCCCAACGCGAACTGACGACGCCGTGCGACGCCGCCTCGTTCCGAACGCACCTGGCGAAGCGTGCGCTGCAACAACAGATCGCCACCCTCGGGCGGGCCGTCGAGCATGGCCTCCGGCGGAACCTCGCCGAGGTAGGCCTCCATGGCGCGGAGGTCTTCCAGCTCACGCGTGCAGTCAGGGCAGGACGCCAAGTGCTCGTCCATCTCGCGCACCTCCTGCTCGTCCATCGCTCCTAGAACGTAGGCACCGAGCAGCTGCGGGTCGTGCTGCGTGGTCATCCGGCCACCCCCTTCAGTGCGACCTGTTGACCGACGAACGTCTCCCTCAGGGCTCGCAACGCGTAATACGATCTTGATTTGACGGTGCCCGGTGGCACCCCGAGCGCCTCTGCCGCCTCCGTCACGCTGCGGCCGCGGAAGTAGATCTCCATCAGCACGTCGCGGTGGTCGGAGGACAACCTGTCGAGCGCCTCCAGCACCACCACCGAGTCGACGACCTGGTCGGCGTGGTCGCGCTCGATCGGTGGCGTCGCCGGAGACTCGGCCACCTCCTGAGGCCTCGCGGCCTTCGCACGGACCCTGTCGGTGACGATGTTGCGCGCCACGGTCAGCAACCAGCCGCGCACCGATCCCTTGCCGTTGACGAGGGCGTCGGGATGGCGCCACGCTCGGACGAGGGTCTCCTGGACCACGTCCTCGGCAGCCGCCCGATCACCGGTCAACCGCGTCGCGTACGCCAGCAGAGCCCGACCGTGCTCCTCGTAGAGCGATCGGATCAGCGCCTCGTCGGCCGCGGTCTCCCGTTTGCGGGAGAACAAAGCCGCCATCCACCCACTCCTCCCCGCCCGCGAACGAACTCTTGCGGGCGTCCTGTTCAAGACCTCAGCGGACACACGAGCCGAACCGGTCTTCGGTTCAACGGGTTTCGGCAAAAAGATTGTGGCGGATGTTATCGGCCGCCGTTGAGGTGCTGGACGAGCTCACCCATCAGCGCATCCGGCATCACGTTGATGAACATGGCGTGGTCGGTCGCCGGGTCCCGCATCTCCTCGGGGAAGCTGTCGATCGCGAACGGCCGGCCCACCGGCACGTCGTAGCCCACGGTGACGCGCAGCCGCGGGATCGGGAACGTCCTGGGCGGGCACGCGCCGCCGACCAGCGGGAACACCACGTGCGTGCGGTGCGAGGCGCTGTCGGTGTTGTTGCCGTCCCAGCAGCTCGCGAAGTCGTAGCCGCGCAACGTGGTTGCGCTCCCGCACAGCGGATACCTGGTCGTGTACCGGCCGGGCTGGTCGGAACAGCCCCACCGGGCCCGAACTTTCGGGCCGTAGTTGTTGGTGAACGCCATCGGATCGCCGGTGATCATGCGCAGAAACCGCGGCATCGGCAGCACGTTGCTCACCGGGCTGCCCTCGTACCGGATTTCGACGCTCTTCGGCTTGAGGACCTCGCCGACGTTGCCGTGCAGTCCGCCGCCCTCGGCGTGCGCGTCGTGGCCCGTGCCGTCGGTCAGGCGCAGCACCGGCCAGTAGTACGTCGACCGGTCGTCCTTCTCGCACGTGCTGGGGGCGGCCGCTAGAGAGGCGTTCGTCGACATCGCGTCTGCCGACTTGTTGCCCACGTACTCATGGGTGTGGTGGGCGCCGAACGGGATGCCGGGCGACACGACCGGGTTGTCCGCGTTGAGGTGCCGTTCCTCGTTGGTGCCGCACCGGATGACGACGTTCGGCGTGTCCGGCTCGCTCAGCGTCTGGTCCAGTTCGCTCACGTACTGGTCAGGGCCGGACCGGGCGTACGCCACCGCGGAGGCCACGACCACGATGACCGCGACCGCCGCGACGGCGAAGGTCATCGGTCTGCTGCGGGCCACGGCTACAGCTTGCCAAGCGCGCCATCGAGACGACAGGCCGGTGTCTCAGTTCGGAGGGCAGAAGTGAGCGATGAACGGCGCTTTCGTCCACCTCAGGTGAACAAGAGCGCCGTTCATCGAGAACTAGCCGGCGGTCACCAGCGGCTGGTGATCGTGGTTCACGACGCTGACCCCGGCCACGTCCCCTGCCCGCACCATCGCGGACCCGGCCAGCGTCACCTCGCCGTCGTGCGCCCTCCAGGAGCCGGCGGTGAAGGTGCGTCCGTCCTTCGTGTGCACGACGAGCCAGCAGGCTTCCCCGTCCTGCATGCCGTCGACCGTGGCGACCAGCCTGAGGCCGCCCTCGGTGTCCGTGACGCGCACAGCCAGATGAGCGCCGTCGGCCGAGGTCCCCTGCAGGGTCCCGGCGACGTCGTCGGTACCGCCGATGCCCAGGCCCTGGCCCAGCCAGACGCCCCCAGCGAGCACGCCGGCGACCACGAAGGTCGATGTCAGGGCCGTGACGCGCCCTCGGCGTCGCACGGCCTGGTGTCTCTCGTCGCGGACCGTCCCCAGCGTGCGCTGCAAGAGGTCGTCCGCGTCGCGCGGAGGGCCGTTCAGTGCGGCCTCCGGTGGCAGTTCTTCCATCAGCATGTGTCGATCTCGTTCAACTCGTCGGTGTCCAGGACGTTCGGTGCCATGCGCTGGCGGACGCGGCAATGGACACGGTTCACGCGGAACGACTCACCCATTTTCTCCTTCTCCGGTCCGCGTGGTTGCGGTGACCGACACCTTCAAAACGAGCCTGCGAGGAAGTTGGTTCAACGCAGATACAGGGCAGTTGCGCAGCCCACAGAAGACGGTTGACCTGGGGCTCCGGGAGCTCCTAGGGTCTCGTATATGATGTATGACCGGGTGGAAGCGCCTCCCGCGTCGCGCACGGACTTCGTTCTGGAATCGATCAAAGAAGCGATTCTCAACGGAAAACTGAAGCCCGGACAGGCGCTCGTGGAAACAGATCTCGCCGCCACGCTCAACGTCTCGAAGACGCCGGTGCGCGAAGCACTGAAGACTCTCGCCGGGTCTGGGCTCGTCGTGATGAGCCCGTACAAAGGCGCCGCGGTCCGCACGGTCGACGCCGCGATGGCCAACTCCGTCTACGACGTGCGGATGCTGATGGAACCCGAGGCGCTGAGGCGGTCCGTGCTGCTCGGGGCCTCGTTCGACGAAGCGGCGCTGGCGTTGGAAGACGTCTCCGACCTGGCCCGCCGGTCGCTCGCCAACCGCCGCTTCCACCGCGCCCTGTACGCCGGGTGCGGCAACCCGTTGATGATCCAGATCCTGGACGGCCTGCGCGACCAGGCCGCGCTGATCACCGTCGCCGGCTGGGGCATCTGCCCGACCTGGGACGACGAGGCCGCCGAGCACCGCGCGATCCTCGCCGCCGCGGTCGGCGGCAAGGGCGACCTCGCTTTCGAACTGCTCCGCCGCCACATCCAGACCTTCGCCGACCGAGTAGTTGAGGAGCTTCCCGATGGCGTTCGATGACCTCTCCGAACCGCTCGCGTCCGTCGTGGCGATCACCGTCACGCCGTTCGCCGAGGACGGCACGATCGACGAGAAGAACTACGCCGCGATCGTGGACCGGATGGTGGAGGGCGGCGTCTCGGTCGTCACGCCGAACGGCAACACGAGCGAGTTCTACACGCTGTCCGCCGCCGAGACCGAGCGCGCTCTGCAGATCACCGTGGACACCGCCGGGGACCGGGCCGCGATCGTCGCCGGCGTCGGGCATGATCTTGCCACCGCGGTGTCGGCCGCCCGGTTCGCCGACCGGGCCGGAGCGAACGGGATCATGATCCACCAGCCGGTGCACCCGTACGTGTCGCTGGACGGGTGGGTCGACTACCACCGGGCGATCGCGTCCTCGGTGCCCGAGCTGAGCGTGATCCTCTACGTGCGGAACCCGCGGATCGGTGGCGCGCAGATCGCCGCGCTGTCGGACGCGTGCCCGAACGTCGTCGGGGTGAAGTACGCGGTGCCGGATCCGGTTCGGTTCGCGACGGTCGCCCGGGATGCCGGGTTCGATCGGCTGACGTGGGTCGCGGGGCTCGCCGAGCTGTCCGCGCCGGGCTACTTCGCGGTCGGGGCGACGGGATTCACGTCCGGGCTCGCGAACGTGGCGCCGGAGCTGTCCGTGCAGATGTTCCGGTGCCTGCGGGCCGGTGAGTTCGGTGCGGCGATGGAGTTCTGGGAGGTCATCCGGAAGTTCGAGGAGCTGCGGGCGTTGAACGAGTCCGCGAACAACGTGTCCGTGGTGAAGGAGGCGTTGGCGCAGCTGGGGTTGTGCCGCCGGGACGTGCGGCCGCCCGCTTCGTTGCTGAGCGAGGCTGATCGCTCGGCCGTCGGTGTGCTGCTGAACTCGTGGAGCATGCTGTGAAGTTGCCCGGAAAAGGCTTGCGGAGCGCTGAGTGGTTCGAGGGTGAGGGGCTGCGGGCGTTCTCGCACAACGCGCGCATGCGTCAGCTCGGGATGAACGCCGAGGAGCACCTCGGCAAGCCCGTGATCGCCGTTCTGAACACGTGGAGCGGCATCAACCCGTGCCACATGCACTTGCGCGAGCGGGCCCAGCAGGTCGAGCGCGGGGTGTGGGAGGCGGGCGGATATCCGCTGGAGTTCCCGGTTTCCACGCTGTCGGAGACGTACCAGAAGCCGACGCCCATGCTGTACCGGAACATGCTGTCGATGGAGACCGAGGAGATCCTCCGGTCCTACCCGGTCGACGGTGCCGTGCTGATGGGCGGTTGTGACAAGACCACGCCCGCGTTGCTGATGGGCGCGGCTTCCGCCGGCCTGCCAACGGTCTTCGTGCCCGCCGGGCCGATGTTGCGGGGCAACTGGCGGGGCCAGAAGCTGGCTTCCGGTACCGACATGTGGCGGTTCTGGGACGAGAAACGGGCAGGGACGATCTCTTCGTCGGACTGGGCGGAGATCCAGTCCGGGCTGGCTCGCTCCCCCGGCACGTGCATGACGATGGGTACGGCGTCGACGATGACCGCCGCCGCCGAGGCCCTTGGGCTCACTTTGCCTGGAGCGTCGTCGATTCCGGCCGTCGACTCGGCGCACCACCGGATGGCCGCGGCCTCGGGCATGCGCGTCGTCGAGATGGTGCGCGAGGGGCTGACGATCGACGACGTCTTGTCCCCTGAGGCATATGAGGACGCGATCCGGACCGTGCTGGCGTTGGGTGGCTCGACCAACTCGTACATCCACCTGATCGCGATGGCCGGGCGGTCGCAGATCTCCTTGTCGCTGGACGACTTCGACCGGTTGTCCCGGGAAGTCCCGGTGCTGGCTTCGGTTCAGCCCGCCGGCGAGCACCTGATGGAGGACTTCTACTACGCGGGCGGGCTGCGCGGCCTCCTTTCGCAGCTCAAGGATTCGTTGCACCTCAAGCGGATCACGGTGACCGGACGGACGTTCGGCGAGGACTTGGAGGGCGCCGAGGTGTACGACTCCTCGGTGATCCGGCCCGTGGACTCGCCGGTCTCCGCCGAGGGCGGACTGGCCGTGCTGCGCGGAAACCTGGCGCCGGACGGTGCGGTGATCAAGTACGTGGCGGCTGATCCCGCGTTGTGGAAACACACCGGGCCCGCCGTGGTTTTCCACGGCTACCAGGACTTGCAGGCACGGATCAACGACCCCGCGCTGGAAGTCACGAAGGATTCGGTGATCGTGCTCGCGGGCGGTGGCCCCAAGGGCGGACCCGGTATGCCCGAGTACGGGATGCTGCCGATCCCGGACAAGTTGTTGCAGGAAGGCGTCCGGGACATGGTGCGCGTGTCAGACGCGCGGATGTCCGGAACTTCTTATGGCGCTTGCGTTCTGCACGTGGCACCGGAGGCGCACGTCGGTGGGCCGCTGGCGCTGGTGCGGGACGGCGACCTCGTGACGCTGGACGTCGAGGCGCGCGTGCTGCGCGTGGAGATCTCCGACGAGGAGATGGAACGGCGTCGCCTGGAGTGGACCGCGCCGCCGCCGAAGTTCGAACGCGGGTACGGCGCGCTGTACTACGAGCACATCACGCAGGCCAACGAGGGCTGCGACTTCGAGTTCCTGTCACGGCCGGGAGTCAACCCGGAACCCAACGCCCACTAGCGCCTCCTGCTGCCAGTCGTCGGTGCCGGACAGCTGACTGCGCAGGTAGGCGGTGGTGAGCCGCTGCACGACCGCGACCCGTTCGGGGCTCTCGTCCGTGGTCTCGGCGACGTCGTACCCGGAGACGCCGCCGAGACCGTGCTCGCCGCCTTCGAGGATCAGCAGGTCCTTCTGGCCGGGCGCCAGGTGGAACGGGTCCTCGTGCCACGCGGGCCCGTTGGTCGTGAGGTGCTCGGAGCCGTCCTGGTCGCCGGCCACGACGAGTGCCGGAGTGGTCATGCCGCCGAAGTCCGCGGTGAGCATGAACGGGTAGTTCTCTTTGACGACGTCGGTGAGCCCCTCGCCGCGGCCCGTCGAGCCGAGCAGCACGCCGGCCCTGATCCGGACGTCCTCGAAGCTCTGGTTCTCGGTCTTCATGCCCAGCAGCAGGCTCGCGGTGTGCCCGCCCATCGAGTGGCCCGCGACTGCGATCTTCGTGCGGTCGAGCCGGTTCCGCAGCTGTGGCACGGCCTTCTCGATCTCGTCGAGCCGGTCGATGAGGTGCGACATGTCCTCGGCACGTTCCTTCCAGAACATCGGCGCGCCGGGAGTGTCCGCGGGCAGGTTCAGCGAACGCGAGCTCAGGTGCGTGGGCTGCAGGACGACGAAGCCCTGCTCGGCCCAGTAGTTGGCCAGCGGCGCATAGCCGTTCAGCGAGGACAGGTGGTGGGAGTGCCCCTGCCCGTGCGACAGCAGGATGATCGGCAGCTCGTTGCCTTCCATCGGCGCGGAGACCTTCAGCTGCAGGTCAACGGGCCTGCCGGGAATTTCGAGCACGACAGGACTCACCGTGAAGACGGTCATCGGTTCCCCTTCGAGTAGTCTGTCGCCGTAAGTGGAGCGCCGTTCCGGAACGATACGGAGCACTGTTCCGCTTTGTCAACGGTGCCGGATGGGAGTCGACGTGCCACCACGCAAGCGGGCCGACGCCGCGCGCAACGAGCAGACGTTGCTCGCAGCCGCGGCCGAGGTGTTCGTCAGGTCCGGCGTCGACGCGCCGATCCGCGAGATCGCGGCCGAGGCGGGCGTCGGCATGGGCACGATCTACCGCCACTTCCCGACCCGCGCGGACCTCGTCGTGGCCGTCTACCGCCATCAGGTCGAGGCGTGCGCGGAGGCAGGGCCCGAACTGCTGTCCAAAGAGGACTCTCCGCAGCAGGCGCTGCGGCAGTGGGTCGACCTGTTCGTGGATTTCCTGGTCACCAAGCACGGGCTCGCGAACGCGTTGCAGTCCGACAGCAGCGGGTTCGAGCAGCTGCACGCGTACTTCCTCGACCGGCTCGGACCGGTGTGCGGTGAACTGCTGAAGGCGAGCGGGATCGAGAACATCCAGCCGTACGAGCTGATGCGCGGGATCGGCAACCTGTGCGTCGGACGGGGCGACGACGCGCGCTACGACCCGCGCCGGCTGATCGCGCTGCTCCTCGACGGCCTGCTGGGGGCCTGACTGCCGCGAAGTGCAAGTTGCATAAGGGTTTCCGATGGGCACGTCGGCGCGTTCAGGTGAAACACGAGTCGTCGCCCGAATGGAATCTCATGCACAGTCACATGTTCGCCCGCGGCACGTTGGTCTGATGGGGCAGACATGGTGTCCACGCGGGTGACACGGCGTTGTTGGGATTCCGGCAGGTCCCTAGCTTCGGTGGTCAGTTCCCCACCACCGCCGAAGGGACCACCGTGCGAAGACGCCTGCAGGCAATGGTGCTCGCGACCGCGCTCGCCGCCAGTGCACTGTCCTCCGCCGCCCCCGTGGCCGCCCAGCCACCCGTCTCGACGCTCACCAAGTCCGTGCAGGGCGTGTCCGATCCCGCCGGCCACGGCGACACCGCCACCTGGGTCGTGTCCTACCACAACGGCACCCCCGGCGCCGCCACCATCACCGACACCATCGGAGCCGGCCAGGCCTACGTGCCCGGTTCGCTGCAGGTGCCGCCGGGCTGGACCGGCACCGAGCCGGCGCCGGGCAACCCGGTCGTCAGCGCGACCAACCCGAACGTCCGCAACGGCGGCACCGCGCACGCCAACCTGCTCACCCCTCCCATCCCGGCCAGTGCGAGCTCGACCGGCGGCGACGGGTTCTCGCCGTTGCTGCACCGCACGCCGGACGGGCGGCTGCAGGCGTGGAACGTCTACCACCACCTCCCGGTCGCGAACCGGAAGCTGATGTGCACCGATCTCGCGACCAGCGCACCCTGCCCCGGTGGGCCGTGGCCGAAGCCGCTCAACACGACAGCCGGCCCGTTCGGCACGGGCGACACCGGTGACATCGCCAGTCCCCTGGAGCCGCAGTACGTCCGCGATCCGGGAACCCCGTCGAAGATCTACTACTCGGCGACCACCACGACCTCGATCGGCGTCGGCTGTCTCGACCTCGCCGCACCCGGCAACTGCGGCTACTGGCCACTGATGAACCGGGCGGGGCAGACCACCGAGCTCGCCGGACTCGTCGCGCTGGGCGGAAACCTCTACGGCGTGGCGACTTCCGGGCACGTCGTGTGCTGGACGATCGCGTCGCAGAGCGCGTGCGGCGGGCAGCCGTACGCCCCGATCGTGCCGTTCACCAACACCGGCGGCTACTACTTCGGCGCGCTGGCCACAGCCGGCGGCAGGCTGTTCGCGTCGTCGACGCCGTCCGGTGGCGGCACGCCGGTGATGGGCTGCTTCGATCCCGCCGCGACGAGCGCGTGCGCGGGCTGGCCGTCCCCGAAGTCCCTCGGGCCGTCCGGCAACTACACCTACAACGCCTACACCTCTTACGGCACAACGGGTGTGGAGACCGGCGCGTGCTCGACCACGAGTGGCGGCACCAGTGTCACCACCTGCTACGCGATCGACGGTTCGCCGCTTTCGGCCCCTTCCAGCCTGGCCGGACTGGGGGCCGGCGTGCTCGCGTTCAACCCGGAGATCGTCCGCATCGGCGACCGGGTGCGCAGCTACGTCGCCATCTGGGGCGGCCCCTACCAGGGCGCCGCGGTGTGCCACGACTGGAGCACCGGCACGACCTGCGCGGGCACCCCGGCACGCATCACGCACCCCACTGCCAACAACGGCATCACCCGGGACTACGGCTACGCCTACGACCCGCCGACCGGCTGCCTGATCGGCCTCGGCGACGCGGGTGTGCTGTTCTCGATGGATCCTGACACGGGGGCGTCGCCGTGCGTGCGCACCGGCGCCTCCGTGTCGCTCACCCCGGCGCAGTTCTACTGCGACGGCAAGCCGCACTCCGCGTCCTACACCAGGGCCTCGCTGGTCGGCGTCACGCCGGCGAACGTGAACTTCGGCGCCTCCACCATCACCGCGACCGACCAGAACGGTGCCGCCGTGGCGGTCCCGGCGTTCGCGCCCGACGGCACGGTCGACCTCAGCGGCGTGTCCGCCACGACGCTGAACCTGACCACCACGCTGGTCCTGAACAACGGAGCGGACTTCGGCGGCGGCAACCAGCCGTCGCTGGTCGTCGAGTTCACCGGCGACGCGCCTCAGGTGTGCTTCCGCACGACGATCGCGGCGGAGTGCGCGGTCGGTTCGGTCAGCAACACCGCCAACGGAACGGACGTGACCGGCGGCTTCGCGTCCAACACCGTCACGCGGGCCGTCGCGCCGGGCCACGCCTGCCAGCCGAACGTGGTGGTGGAAAAGGAGATCTGCGGCTCGCACACACCGGCGAACTGCAAGACCGGTGGCGCCGGACCGTGGGTGAAACAGGCTCCGGTAGGCGTGCTGGGACTGCTGTTCGCCACCGCGTACTGGCGGATCACCGTCACCAACAGCGGTCCGGTGTCCATTGTGGATTCCTACGTGGTCGACGACGGTGAGCCGAGCTGCCAGACCGGGCCGTTCACCCTCGCGCCCGGTCAGTCGAAACAGGTCTACTGCTCGACGTACGCACTGCTCTCGCTGTTCCCGCTGATCAACAACGCCAAGGTCAGGTACACGCCGCAGAACTCGCCCGCCGGCACCCCGCCGTCCTACACGGGATGGTCGTCGGCCAAGGCGTGTCCGCTGCTCTGCCAGTTGCGGTGAGAACGGGGAAGGCCCCCGGACGCCACGTCCGGGGGCCTTCCGTTTTCCGGTACCGGTGCGGGCCGGCCCAGCGCCGCCGCATGTCGGACCGCACCGGGCCGCTTCTAGTTGAGCGCCACCTTCAGGATCTTGGTGGAGCTGTTGCCCGGCGTGGAGTCCTTGTCACCGTTGGAGGTGGTGACCCACAGCGAGCCGTCCGGGGCGGGTTCCGGCGTCCGCAGACGGCCGTAGGTGCCCTGGAAGTGGGACGTGGTGGTGCCGATGCTGTCGCCGTTGATGGTCATGCGGTACAGCCGCTCGCCGCGCAGGGCGGCGAGGAACAGCACGTCGTTGACGATCGCGAGGCCGGACGGCGAAGCGGAGCCGACGGAGAAGGTCTTCTTCGGCGCGATGTAACCCGAGCACGAACCAGAGGTGCCCTCGCAGTTGGGCCAGCCGTAGTTGCCGCCCTTCTGGATCAGGTTGATCTCGTCCATGTTGGAGTTGCCGAGCTCGGCCTCCCACAGGCGGTTCTTCGAGTCGAACGTGAGGCCCTGCACGTTGCGGTGGCCGTAGGACCACACGTAGCGCGCGTTGCCGCCCTCGGAGAAGAACGGGTTGTCGGCCGGGGCCGTGCCGTCCGGGTTGAGGCGCAGGACCTTGCCGCCCAGCGACTGCTTGTTCTGGGCGTTGGCACCGTTCTGGCCGTCACCGGTCGACGCGTAGAGCTTGCCGTCCGGGCCGAAGCGCAGGCGGCCGCCGTTGTGGAACTTGTTGCGCGGGATGCCGGTCAGCAGCACCTTGTACTCGCCCAGCGTGTTGCCGTCCAACGTCATCCGCACGACGCGGTTGTCGCCGGAGGCCGTGTGGTAGATGTACACGTAGTGGTCGCTGCTGAACGACGGCGAGAGCTCGATGCCCAGCAGGCCGCCCTCACCGTTGGTGCCAGAGACGTTCGGGACCTTGCCCAGCGTGGTCTTCTGGCCGGTCGGCGTGATCTTGATCAGATCCTGCGCGTCGCGGCGCGAGTAGATGCCGTCGCCGTTGGGCAGGAACGCGAGGCCCCACGGCACGTCGTTGTCGGTCGCGATCTGCGTGACGGCACCGACCTGGTCGCCACCGGGACGGGTCTTCACGGTCACCGCGTTGGAGAGCGGGCCGCCGTTGCCGACAGCGTCGAAGGCCTTGACGGTGAACGTGTACTCGGTGTTCGCGGTGCGGCCGCCGATCGTGGTGGTGGTGCCGGTCGCGTCACCGACCTTGGTGGAGCCGGTGTAGATCTCGTAGCGCGTCACGCCGATGTTGTCGGTCGCCGCGTCCCACGCCAGCGACACGGAGTTGGCCGTCACGCCGGTGGAACGCAGGTTCTTCGGCGCGGTCGGCGGGATCGGGTCGTCCTCGGCGGGCGGGGTCTTGAACTCCGCCGTGTTGGACGCCTGCGAGATGTTGCCGGCCGCGTCCTTCGCGTTGACGTAGAAGCCGTACGTCGTGTTCGGCTTCAGGCCCGTCATCACCGTGGAGGTCGGCGTCGCGGGCACGGACTTCACGAACTGGCCGAGGTTGTAGATCTCGTACGACGTGACGCCGACGTTGTCGGTCGACGGCTTCCAGGTCAGCTTCGCCGAGTCGGGCTTGATGTCCGAGGCGACGAGGTCCGTCGGAGCGGTCGGCGGCTCACCCTCGACGGGGCCGGTGCTGCCGAATACCTGGAACTCCTGCAGGGAGTAGCCGTACGACGTGCCGGTGCGGCAGCGCGTCGTGCCGTAGACGCGGACGTAACGACCGCGCCCGGTGACCGTGAGGTCCTCGACACCGCCCTTGCCGTCGGTCGTGTTGTAGATCGACGTCCAGCTCGAGTCGTTCTCAGAGGTCTCGACCCGGTACGCCTTGGCGCACGAGAGGTCCCACTGCAGCCGGACCCGGCTGATGTTCGCGGTCGCGCCCAGGTCGACGCGGATCCAGGCCGGGTCGGTGTTCGACTTGCTGGCCCAGCGCGTGGCCGTGTTGCCGTCGACGGCGTTCTTCGGCGCGTAGTTCGCACCGCCGGACGCCGACTCGGTCGTGGGCTTGCCTTGGGACAGCAGGACATCAGCTGCAACTGCCGCGGGTGCGGCGGAAACGAGCGAGGTCACCGCCACTGCGAGCACAGTGGCCAGGATGCCGGTCCTCGTGACCAGCAACCGCCGTGAACGGGGTGCCACAGGAGCCTCCCACTTTCGTCGGGGGATGGGTTGTGCGGCGGCATTGCGTTCGACCGGGCGGCGGGCCAGTCATCGGAGGAGTGCCCTGCTGACTTCCGGGCGAATCTGTTGACTCGCCGTGGAGATCAGGTGTAGGCATTCGACCGTTACAGAAAAACCGTAAACGTTTTCGAGCGCCAGGTCCAGAGTCAGTTAGGGAGCCACGAGATGCGCTGGACAAGGAAGTTACAGCTCGTCATCCCCGCCTTGTTGGTCGTCACGGCGTGTGGTGCACCGGAGGCCCCACAGGCGCAGAACGCACCGACCACCATCCCGGACAAGCCGTCCAAACCGGTCGAGCTGAACGTGCTCGACGTGGCCGGCAACCTGCAGCTCACCCAGGGCATGATCGACGAGTTCGTGAAGTCGAACCCCGACTACGTCAGCAAGGTCAACTACACCAAGGCGACCGCGCCGGACATGCCGGGCAAGCTCAAGGCCGAGCAGAACTCGGGCACCTCCCAGACCCACCTCGTGCTGACCGGTACCGACGGATTGTCGTCGGTGATCGAGCAGAAACTGGTCTACGAACTGCTCCCCGGATATTCGGCGAAGCTGCCGGACCTGGAGAAGACCTACCTCCCGCCCGCGTGGGAGATGCAGAAGCTCGCCCAGGGCCAGGGCGTCGCCGTGACCTACTACCCCGCCGGTCCGCTGCTGGAGTACGACCCGGCGAAGGTGCCGACCCCTCCGACCTCTCCGGCCGAACTGCTGGAGTGGGCCAAGGCGCACCCCGGCAAGTTCCAGTACGCGCGGCCGGCGAACTCCGGTCCCGGCCGGACGTTCCTCATGGGACTGCCGTACCTGCTCGGCGACACCGACCCCAAGGACCCCGAGAAGGGCTGGGAGAAGACCTGGGCGTACCTGAAGGACCTGGGGCAGTACGTCGACAACTACCCCGGCGGCACCACGGACGTCATGAAGAACCTGGCGAACGGCACGTCGTGGATGGTCGCGTCGACGACCGGCTGGGACATCAACCCGCGCGTGCTCGGCTCGGTGCCGGAGGGCATGAAGATCTCGACGTTCAAGGGCTTCCACTGGGTCACCGACGCGCACTACGCCGTGGTGCCCAAGGGAGTGTCGCAGGACGTGCTGGCGGCGAACCTGGCGCTCATCAAGTTCATGCTGGACGCCAAGCAGCAGGCCAAGGCGTACGACAAGGGCTACTTCTACCCCGGTCCGGCCGTCAAGGACGTGACGTTGAAGATGGCGCCGCAGGAGTCGCAGGACGCCATCGCGAAGTTCGGGCGCGCCGAGTACGACAAGCTGATCTCCGAGAACCCCAAGGAGACCTCGCTCCCGGCCGCGCAGCAGGTGAAGGCGTTCCAGCGGTGGGACCGAGAGATCGGTAAGAAGTAGTGACGGGACAACGGTTCGCGGAGCTGCATCTCGACCACGTGCAGCGCGCCTTCGGGGACACCGTTGCCCTCAAAGGCATGGACCTGACGATCAAGGGCGGCGAGTTCGTCGCCCTGCTAGGGCCGTCCGGATGCGGGAAGTCGACCGCGCTGAACTGCCTGGCGGGGCTGCTGCCGCTGACCGGCGGGCGGATCACCCTGGACGGCAAGCGGATCGACGACCTGCCGCCGGAGAAGCGCGGGTTCGGGATGGTGTTCCAGAACTACGCGCTGTTCCCGCACATGTCGGTGCGGCGCAACATCGGGTTCGGCCTGTCCATGCGCAAGACGTCGAAGGCGGAGCTGACCAAGCGGGTGGACGAGGCGGTGCGCCTCGTCCAGCTCGAAGAACACCAGCACAAGTTCCCGGCACAGCTCTCCGGTGGCCAGCAACAACGTGTGGCGATCGCGCGGGCGATCGTGCTCGAACCACCGTTGGTGCTGATGGACGAGCCACTGTCCAACTTGGACGCGGCGCTGCGGTTGGAGATGCGCACCGAGATCCGGCGGCTGCACCAGTCGCTGGGTCTCACGACCGTCTACGTGACGCACGACCAGGAGGAGGCGCTCGCGCTCGCCGACCGGCTCGTGGTGCTACGGCTCGGCGAGGTGCAGCAGGTCGGGTCGCCGGAGGAGGTCTACGCGCATCCGGTCAACCGCTACGTCGCCGGGTTCATGGGCTACCGCAACATGATCCAGGTGTCCGTGGTGGCCCAGGAAGGCGAGCACACGACCGTGCAGACCGCTGACGGCGTCAAGCTCGTTGGTGTCAAACGGGAAGAGCTTTCGGGCGAGGCCGTGGCGGCGGTTCGCCCTGAGGACTTCTCCGTTGTCTCCGAACCCGGCGAGAACACGCTGGAAGCGGTGGTGGAGATCGTCGAGTACCACGGCCGGGAGCAGGCCGTGGAGGCTCGGCTGAAGGACGGCTCGCAGCTGCACGTTCGCACCAATTCGCGACTGGCTCCCGGCGACACCATCACGTTGAAGGTGCCCATCGAGCGCGTGCTGGTGTTCGCATGACCGCGGTGATGGAGCGGGCGTCGCTCAAGCACCGGCTGGCCGAGAAGGGCGTCGACCGCGTCCTCTGGCTGCTGGTGCCGGGCGCGGTGTTCGTGATCCTGCTGTTCGTGTACCCGTTCCTGTACGGGCTGCAGCTGTCGTTCCAGCCGAAGGGCGGCGGCAGCCCGTTCCAGAACTACGTCACGTTCTTCCAGGACGACTACCTGGCCGAGACCGTGTGGATCACCCTGCGGCTCGGGCTGCCGGCGGCACTGTTCAACGTGCTGGCGTCCATCCCGATCGCGTTCCGGATGCGCGGCCGGTTCCGGGGCAAGAGAGCGCTCACCACGCTGCTGGTCGTCCCGATCACCCTCGGCACCGTGCTGACGGCGGAAGGACTCCTCGCGTTCTTCGGCCCGACGGGATGGTTCAACCGCATCCTGATGGCGCTGGGCGCGGACGAACCGGCGAAGCTCACCCACAACTACTGGGGTGTGCTGTTCAGCCTGATCATCACGGGCTTCCCGTTCGCGTTCCTGCTGACGCTGTCGTACCTGTCCGGCATCGACCCGACGCTGGAGCAGGCGGCGGCGACGCTGGGCGCGTCGAAGCGGCAGCGGTTCCGCACGATCACCATGCCGTTGCTCGCGCCAGGGCTCGCGGTGACGTTTTGCTTGAGCTTCGTGCTGGCGTTCTCGGTCTTCCCGTCCGCGGTCATGGTCGGCAACCCGGCCGGCGAGACGCACGTGATGTCGATCGCCGCGTACGAGACGGCGTTGCGGGACAACGACTTCGCGATGGGCTCGGCGATCGCGATGCTGATGGCGCTGGTGATGCTGATCGTGATCGGCGTGGTGCTGATCTGGCGCACGACGCTCTACCGCGGTGCGACGGGAGGCAAGGGATGAGGCTCACTGCTCGCCCCGTTGTGTGGCTGACGTGGGGCGCCCTGATCTTCTTCATGCTGAACCTGGTCGGCATCGTCGGCGCGGTCGTCACGAACTCGTTCGCCGAGACGTGGTTCGGCTCGTGGCTGCCGGACGGGTACACGGGCAAGTGGTACGGCGAGGCGTGGCGCGACTACCGGCTGCTCGACGTCCTCGGTGTCACGTTCCAGGTCGCGATCGCGGTCGTCGTCATCTCCGTCCTGATCGGAGTTCCTACGGCCTATGCCCTGGCGCGCCGCAACTTCCCCGGCAAGAAGCTGCTCAACGTGCTGTTCCTGCTGCCCATCCTGATGCCGCCCATGACGTACGGCATCCCGCTCGCCACCGTGCTCTACAAGTTCCACCTGGCGGGCAGCATGTTCGGCGTGATCGCGGCGAACCTCGTGCCGGCCGTGCCGTTCGTGGTGCTGACGATGACGCCGTTCATCGAGCAGATCGACACGAAGATCGAGTCGGCGGCGCGGATGTGCGGGGCGAACACGTTCGCCATCTTCACCCGCGTGCTCGCGCCGTTGCTCGTACCGGGCATCCTGGCGGCGTCGATCCTGGTGCTCGTGCGGACGGTGGGCATGTTCGAACTGACCTTCCTCACGGCGGGCCCGACCAGCCAGACGCTGGTGGTGTCGCTGTACGAGGCGATGTCGTCGGCGGGCATCAGGCCACAGCAGATGGTCGACTCGATGGCGGTGATCTACACCGGATCTATGCTCCTTCTTCTCGTGATCGCGCTGCGTTTCGTCAACCCGACACAGCTCGTCACGAGACTCAAAGAACCTTCCTGACGCCTGACCCGTCATGATTGTTTCAACCGGCAGTTCGAGGGTGAGGTACAAGTGGCAGTCACCATCCGCGACGTGGCTCGCAGGGCGCACGTATCGGTCGCCACCGTTTCGCGTGCGCTGACATCTCCCGAGCTGGTGCGCCCGGAGACCAGATCACGGGTGCTGGCTGCCGCCTCCGACCTCGGCTACCAGCCCAACCGGGCCGCGCGAGGGCTGATCACCGGCAAGACCGGCAACATCGGCATCGTCGTGCCGGACCTCGACAACCCGTTCTTCACGGGCGTGCTCAAGGCCGTGCAGGCACGGGCCATGCAGGCGGACTACGCGGTGTTCGTGGCGGACAGCGACGAGGACCCGGTCGCCGAGGCCAAGCTGGTGCACGCGATGGCGAAGCAGGTCGACGGCGTCGTGCTGTGTGCGCCCGGCCTGGAGGACTCGCAGGTCTACGAGGTGGCGGGCGCCACCTCGCTGGTGCTGCTGAACCGGCGGCTGCCCGGCGTGCCCGCGGCGTTGATGGACTCCGCCGGCGGCATGCACGCGATCATCGACCACCTGGTGGCGTTGGGGCACCGGCGGATCGCCTACCTGAACGGGCCGCGCACGTCGTGGTCCAACCAGGAACGCCGCCGGGGACTCATGTCGGCGGTCGCCCAGCACGGTGTCGACCTGGTGGATCTCGGACCGTTCGCGCCACGCTACGAAGGCGGTTTGCAGGCGGCTGATTTGGCCGTGGCGGCCGACACGACCGCGATCGTGGCCTACAACGACATCATGGCGCTCGGCGTGCTGGCGCGGCTGCGGGACCGCGGGATCTCGGTGCCCGGTGACGTGTCGGTGACGGGCTTCGACGATCTCACGTACGCCGCGCTCTGCTCGCCCGCGTTGACAACGGTGGCAATGCCGGTGGCGCAGGCGGGCCGCACCGCCGTGAACCTGTTGCTGGACTGGCTGGATTCGGACAACACGGAAGTTCCGCAGATCGTGGCCGAAACCCAGCTCATCGTGCGCGGAACTACTACGCCGCCCAGGAAGTAGATGCAAGGCGGCCCCGGCGTGGTGTCTGGGGGGAGTACACCATGAGCCGGGGCCGCGAAGCGGCTGGGCCCGAGGGGGGAGGGGGCCTAGCGCCGCTTGGTGTCCCACTCTGCCCTGAGCGGGCCGAATGCGCCAGGGTGGATGTACCTGTTTTTGGATTTCTCGTACGTACGGGTTACTCGTAGAGCCCTTCGTACAACCCAGAGTGAAGACGGTGTACGACGTTCCGCTTGACCTTCAGGGTGGGGGTGAGCTCACCCTCCTCCTGGGACAGATCACGGCTGAGCAGCACGAACTTCTTCACCTGGGAAACACTGGCGAAGTGCGAGTTCGCCTCGTCGACAACTTCCCGCACGAGCGTTCGCACGTCCGGGTGACCCACCAAAGATTCGAGGTCGGACGGCAAGCCGCGCGCGGTCGCCCACGGCACGATCTCGTCCGCGTCGAGCGTGAGCAGCGCCACACAGTAGGGCTTGCGGTCCCCGAACAGGACCGCGTGCGAGATCCAGCGCGACTGGCGCAGGACGTTCTCCACGTTGGCCGGCGCGATGTTCTTGCCGCCCGCGGTGATGATGATGTCCTTCTTGCGCCCCGTGATCGTCACGAAACCGTCCGCGTCGATCTCGCCCAGGTCGCCGGTGTGCAGCCAGCCGTCCTGGATCGTGGCGGCGGTGGCCTCGTCGTTGCGCCAGTAGCCGGCGAAGACGTGCGGGCCGCGCATCAGCAGCTCACCGTCCTCCCCCAGCGACATCTCCAGACCGGCCACTCCGGACGCACCGACCGAGCCGAGTTTGAAACGATCCAACGTGTTGATCGTGCCCACCGCGGTCGATTCGGTCATGCCGTAGCCCTCCAGCACCGGCACCCCGGCCGCGTGGAAGAACTGCAGCACCTCACGTGAGATCGGCGCGGCACCGGACAGCGCCTGCACGAGCCGACCGCCGAACACCGCGCGCACCTTGGCGAACAGTGCGTCGACCTGTTCGAACGCGGCGGCCATCTCGGCGGGCACGGGCTCGCCGAGAGCACGCCTCCTGCGCACCTCAAGCCCGAGCGTCACCGCCTGGCCCAGCTGTTCGGCAGGCACGGCAGCCGTGACGAACGTGTAGATCTTTTCGAAAATGCGTGGCACCGAAGGCAGGAAGGTCGGCCGAACCTCCGCCAGCTCCGGCACGATCGCCGTCATGTCGCCGCCGAAGTAGGCGAGCGCACCGCCGCGGTACATCGTCCCGAACATCACGATCTGCGCGAAGACGTGCGCCAGCGGCAGGAACAGGTACACCGTGCCGGTCATCGCGTCGATGCGGGCTTCCTCGGCGACGCGGCACAGCGCGACCCAGTTCGCGTTGGTGAGGATGCAACCCTTGGGCGGCCCGGTCGTTCCCGAGGTGTAGATGATCAGGCTGGGGTCCTCGGGCTTGATCGCGGCCCGCCGGGAGTCCAGCTCGTCCGCCAGCGGCGAGGTGCGGCCCGTGTCCTGCAGCTCGGCCACGCTCGGCCGATCACCGGCCGGGTCGATCGTGAAAACTGTTCGCAGTTCAGGAAGTTCACCCTGGACGACCTCGACCTTGACGCACTGCGCCTCGTTCTCGGCCACCACGATCGACGCGCCGGAGTTGCCCACCACCCAGGCGATCTCCTCCGACGTGCTCGACGGGTAGATCGGCACGACGATGCCGCCCGCCGCCAGCACCGCGAGCTCGACCGCCGTCCACTCAGGACGGGTGTTGGCGAGCACGCAGACCCGGTCACCGGCCTTCAGTCCGGCGTGGACGAACCCGGACGCGAGGTCCAGCACCTGCTCGGAGACCTCGGCGTAGGTCTGCTCGCGCCACTCGCCGTGCTGCTTGAACCGCCACGCCACCGCGTCCCCGTACGCCTGCTCCGCGAGGAACGGCAGGTCGGCTATCCGGCGGACGGATCGCACGGCGTTGGGGCTGGTGACTCCGGCGGTCATGGCGGCTCCTGGACGTTCGGGGGGATCTTCTAGGCGGGCACGACCTGCACGCGGGTGCCGTTGAGAACGGCGGTGCCCGAGAGCGGGTCGATGCGGAGGTCGTCGGTGAGGAGGTTGACGTTCACGCCGGCGTGCTCACGGGCGACGGAGAGCTGCGTGCCGGGCAGGTCGTGGCCCCAGCCGTGCGGCATCGAGACGACGCCGGGCGCGATGTCGTCGGTGACCTCGACGAGCACCTCGATCTTGCCCACGCGCGAGGTGACCTGAGCGGTCTTGCCGTCGGTCAGGCCGATCCGCTGGGCGTCACCGGTGTTGACGAGCAGCGTGCACAACGGCTTGCCCTTCACCAGCGCGGGAACGTTGTGCATCCAGGAGTTGTTGGTGCGCAGGTGCCTGCGGCCGACCAGCACGAGGTCGGTCTCGGGTGTCTCCAACGCGGCCAGCACGCGCGGCAGGTCGGCCATGATCGGCTCCGGCGTGAGTTCGATCTTGCCGGAAACAGTCCGCAGGATCTCCGGCAGGCGCGGCGTGAGCGGGCCGAGGTCGATGCCGTGCGGGTGGTCGAGCAACTGCTTGAGCGACACCCCGTACGGGCCGGTGCGGAGTTTCAGGTCCAGCAAGCGTTCCTCGCGCGTCTCGCCCTCGGGTTCGAAGTCGACTCCGAGCTGCTGCTTCAGCCCTGCCAGCTGCATCGCGGCGATGGCGTCGAGATCGGCGGACGGACCGAGGCCGCTGAAGATCGTGGCGAGCCGGAAGAAGATGTCGGTCTCGTCGACCCTGCCCTCCTCCAGCGGAATCGCCGCGCGCGAGTACTTCACGACGTTGCGCACCGAGTTGTTGAGGAACGCGATGTCGTAGTGATCACGACGGGACGGCGGCGGCGTCGGCAGGATGACGTCCGCATGCCTGGTGGTCTCGTTCAAATAAGGATCGACGCTGACCATGAAGTCCAGAGAGGACAGCGCCTCGTTCACGCGGGCCGAGTTCGGCAACGACAGCGCGGGGTTGCCGCCGATCGTGAACAGCGCCCGGACCTGCCCCTCGCCGGGCGTCTCGATCTCGTCGACCATCGTGACGGCCGGGTACTCCCCCATCACCTCGGGGTGTCCCTTGACCCGGCTGTGCCAGCGGCCGATGCCGAAACCCTTGCCCTTGCCCGGTCCGCGCTTGCTGTGCGCGGGCAGCGGCCACATCACGCCGCCGGGCCGGTCGAGGTTGCCGGTGAGGATGTTGAGCGTGTCGACCGCCCACGACGCCACCGTGCCGAACTCCACGGTCGTCGTGCCGATACGTCCGTACACCGCAGCACGTTCAGCACTCGCCAACCGGCGGGCCAGCGCGCTGATCGTGGCAGCCTCGACGCCCGTGCGTTCCTCGACGGCCTCGGGGCTGAACGGCATGACGCGCTCGCGGATCACCGTGTGGTCGGTGACGTGCCCGGCCAGTTCGCGAAGATCGACCAGATCCTGCCGGAACAGCTCGTGGATCAACGCCAGCAACAGGAACACGTCGGTGCCAGGCCGGATCACGATGTGCTGGTCGGCGGCTGCGGCCGTGCGGCTGCGGCGCGGGTCGACGACGACGAACGACCCGCCGCGCTTCTGCAGCTCCTTGAACCGGCCGGGCACGTCCGGAACCGTCCACAGGCTGCCGTTGGACGAGAACGGGTCCGCGCCCAGCACCAGCATGAAGTCGGTGCGGTCGATGTCCGGCACCGGGATCGAGAAGATGCTGCCGTACATGTGCCCGACCTGGACGTGCTTCGGCATCTGGTCGACCGTGCTGGCGGTGAAGACGTTGCGGCTGCCCAGCGCCTTGCGCAGCGGCCCGGCGTAGAGGCCGCCCGCGAGCGAGTGCACGACCGGGTTGCCCAGGTACATCGCGATCGAGTTGCGGTCCGGGAAGTCCTTGAGCCGCTCGTCGATGTGGGCGAAGGCCTCGTCCCAGGTCGCCTCCTGGAACTCGCCGTCGCGCTTGATCAGCGGAGTGCTCAGCCGGTCCGGATCGGCGTCGAGCGTGCCGAGCGACGCGCCCTTGGGGCAGATGAACCCCTTGCTGAAGTCGTCCTCGCGGTCGCCGCGCACCTTCGTGATGCGGTCGCCCTCGACCGTCAGCTCCAGCCCGCACGTCGCCTCACAGAGCGGGCAGGTCGTGAACACGGTCCTCATGCGTCCCCTTAAACGGCTTGTTACCAACGAGTACTAGTCAGCTGCCATCGGACGCAATCGCCCAGCCGAGGTCAACCCGAACAGCTCACTGACAGCCCTGGCGATCATGTCCGGTCGTTCCAGCGTGTGCTCGAAGCGGAACCCGATGACCGCCCGTGAGCCGCCGAGCAGACCGGTCAGCTTGATGGATTCGTCCTGGTCAGCGCCGTAGCAGACGATCCGGCCGAACGGCGCGAGGGCCTCCAGCGAGGCTTTCAGCGCACCGCCGGGATCGAGCACCACATCGACCTGTTTGCCCTCGTTCGCCTGTACCAAACGCTGGGCGAGCCCGTCTTGATCGGACTCGACCGCGACGTCCGCGCCGAGCTTGAGGGCCTTGCGCCGCCGCGACTGGCTGGAGTCCGTGGCGATCACGCGCCCGGCCGCGAAGCTGCGCGCGAGCTGGACCGCGATCGCGCCGACTTCGCTCGCGGCGTCGTGCACGACGATCGACTCGTCCGGCCTGAGGTGCGCGCACGTGCGGAGGAGGTGCCACGCCGTGGTGCCCGCTCTCGCGAGCGTCAGCGCCTGGTCGTCGGTGACGCCCGCCGAGATCGGGAGGTGCAGGCGTCCGGCGACCACCACCACGCGACGTCCGCCGTCCTCGACCAGGACCTCGTCGACCGCCTCGGCTGTGCGCATGTAGCTCATCTCACGTTCTCACGCGCACGGGCTGTAGTGCGGCTTCCACGACAACTAAGGATCGGCGCTGCTCAGAGACTTGTAGTACACGAATGCGAGCTGAGCGAGCGAGGTCATTTCGAGCGATCCGGTCGTAGCGACGCAGGACCAGGCAAGATCAACGCGGCGGGGTGTATCGCGGCTTCGGCCCACTGCCGGGCGCCGGTCCGTTCGACCAACGCGGTCGCGCGGTCAGAGCACACCCGGCCTGCGGAATGAGTCCGAGCGGGTACGCCGCGTGGCGAGGTATGGCGAACGGGTGTGCGCGGGGGGGAGAGTGTGCCGGTGAACGCCGCACTGCGCCCCATTCCGCGCACCACCATCACGATCCTCGCGGTCGCGGTCGCCTACTACGCGACGGCGAAGGTGGGGCTGGTCCTGGCTCTGGTCAAGGGCCAGGTCACTCCACTGTGGCTGCCGACGGGGATCTCGGTGGCGGCACTGCTGATGTCGGGCCGCAAGATCTGGCCGGGCATCGCTCTCGGCGCGTTGACGGCCAACATCGCACTCGGCGCGGGACCCGCCGGGATCCTGATGATCACCATCGGCAACACGCTCGCGCCGCTGGCCGCCTGGTACCTGCTGAACCGGTTCGGCTTCCGGCAGCAGCTCGACCGGTTGAAGGACGCGCTGCTGCTCGTCTTCGCGGGCGCGCTGGGCGCGATGCTGATCAGCGCGGTGGTCGGCGCGGCGGCGTTGAAGATCACCGGCGAGATCCCGTGGCACGACGTCCCGGCCGTGGTGTCGGTGTGGTGGACGGGCGACGCGATGGGCGTCCTGGTGTTCACGCCGTTGCTCCTGACGCTCCCCCGGACCTGGAACGTCTCGCCGAGCCGGCTCGCGGAGGCCGCGGGCCTGTTGATCGCCACTGCGGCCCTCGCGTCGTTCGTGACCACGTCGGAGTTGCGGCTGCTGTTCCTCGTGTTCCCGATGCTGATCTGGGCGGCGCTGCGGTTCCAGCACGCGATCGCCGCCCCGTGCGCCTTGATCATCTCCGTGGCGGCCGTGATGTCGGCGGCCGGCGGCCACTTCGCGCAGACCGACCTGCTGACCACGATGATCGTGCTGCAGGCGTTCAACGGATCGGTGGCGCTGACCGGGCTGATCCTGAGCGCGATCACGAGCGAGCGCAACGAGGCCAAGCAGGCGATCGAGCGGGCGTGCGCGCAGCTGGCCGAAACCGTGTCGCGGTACCAGGAAGAGGGTGTGCGCAAACGGCTCGGCCGCGTGGTGCCGCCTGCTTAGCGTTGCTGCATCGCGTCGAGCACTCGGGCCAGCTCCAGCCGTGACGACACGTGCAGCTTGGCGTAGATCCGCGACAGGTAGACCTCGATCGTCCGCGGGCTGTAGTGCAACGCGGCGGCGATGTCGCGGTTGCGCATTCCTTGCTGCACAAGGCGAGCGACGTTCTCCTCGGCCTCGGTCAGCAGGCCCGGTGCCTTCGACCGTGCTCGCGGAACCTTGGCGCCCAACGTTCTGAGGCGGTTGCCCGCTTGTCTGCGCAGCCCGTGCGCGCCGAGCCGCTGGAACGTCGTGTAGGCCTCGACGAGCGTGGGCACCTCTTCGTCGGTGACCTCGCCCAGAGCCAGCTGGGCGCGGGCTTTCTCGAACTCCAGGCCGCCCAGCGCGGCCTCGGACACGGCTTCCCGCAACAGGTCCGCGTCCTGCTGCAGCACGCCGGTCACGCGCCGGATCGTGGTGCGGGACCACGGCGACACCCGCGTCGGCGACACCTCCGCCAGCTTCTTGAGCGCTTCCAGGGCCTTGTCCTCGTGTCCTCGCTCCAGGTCCAGTTCGATCATCCGCGCGACCAGCACGCAGGAGTAGGCGGCTTCCAGCCGTGAGCCGATCGCGTCGCCCAGCAGCTGGTACGCGGCGTCGGTGTCACCGCGGGCGATCAGGTACTCGGCGAGGGCGGCGGCGTGCAGCTTGGAGATGTTCACCGACTGCGGGGCCGGCAGCGACGCGAGGCGGGCGGCGACGTCGAGCTCGCCGCGCCAGGTGCGGATGGAGAGCTCGATCGCGTGCAGGACACCGAGAGCCTGGTCGGCTTGGGCGGCTTCCACGTCCGGGAGCCAGCGGCCGATGCCGTCGAGCGCGGCGTCCCAGCGGCCGCCGAGCCAGTCCAGCGCCACGCGGGACGCCGCCCGTTCGGCGCGGAAGCCGTGCGAGCCGACCTGGTCGACGAGTTCCTCGGCCCGGCGGACCCGCCACTCGGCGTCGTGGACGAGGCCGGCGAGCGAGGTGATCGAGGCGCACACCGAGAGGGCTTGGAGTTCGAGCATCGGCTGGCCGTCGCTGTAGGACAGGGCTCTGTTGGCGTGCTCGACCGTGCGGTCGTGCTGGAAGAGCAACGAGGACAGCATCGCCAGGTGCTCGAAGACGATCACGCCCTCGGCCGGTGAGCTGATCGGGAGGGCCTCGATGCGCGCTGCTTCCGTGACGGCGTCGTCGTGGCGGTCGTTGTAGACGAGGAGCACGGCGCGTTGGGCTTCCAACGACGCGGGGACCGGACCTCTGGCGACCTCCTCGTCTGCCAGTTCCATCGCTTCGGCTGTGCGTCCGACTGAGAAGAGGGAGGAGATGACGGCCGTGGCGACGCGCGTGCGTTCTTGGCCTGGCTCCAAGAATTCGAGCGCGGCGAGGCCAGGGGCGATGGCCAGCGCCGGGCGGGATGCCCGCGCGAGCACCCGGCACTGCAGCGCGAGCAGCTCGGAGCGTTCAGGAGCGTTGCGCGGCAACAGTTGCAGGGCTTTGGCGCACAGGGCGGCAGCGGTTTCCGGGGCCGTCGCACGGGCCACCGAAGCCGCCTCGGCCAGGACCGCCACGGCCATGCGGTCGCCCGGGGCGGCGGACTCGGCGAGGTGCCAGGCGAGTTGGAGCAGGTCCACCGCGAGACCCTGGGCGCGGTCTTCGAGCAGGCGTGCGGAGATCAACGAGTGCAGGTGACGGCGTTGGGCCGGACCCACCTCGTGGTAGAGCGCTTCGCCTACCAGCGCGTGCGAGAACCTGTAACCGCGTTCGTCGTCGTGGACCACGATGTGCGCGCGCAGGAGTTCGTCGAACGCTCCGACGACCGTTTCTTCCGGAAGGCTCGCTACGCGCGCGAGGAGCGAGATCTGGTCGAGGCGGACTCGGCGGAACACGGAGACAGCGCGCGCTACGAGCCGTGTGTCGTTCTCAAGAGGGGCGACGCGGCGGAGTACAGCCTCGCGGCGGGTGAGGCGGATGGCGTTCGGCGACACCGCGAGCCGGGCCCGGTTGTTGTCGACCGTCACCAGATCGAGTTCTCTCAGCGACCGCGCGATCTCGGTGACGAAGAAGGGGTTGCCGTCGGATCGTTGCTGGACTTCGCGGGCGAGGGCGTCGTCGACCGAGGTCTGCAGCACCGCCTCGACGATGCGCGCCACGTCCGCGCCGGACAGCGGGGCGAGTTGCAGGCGCATAACCTCTGCGTGCTGTTCCACGCGGTCCAGCAGGTTGTCGCCGGCCTCGCCCAGGTGCGGGCGGCTCGCGGTGACCAGGACCAGCGGGGCCGCCGAGACCCGGCGCAGCACCAACGTGAGCAGGGCCAGGGAGTCGTCGTCGACGTGGTCGAGGTCGTCGATCAGCAACGCCGCGGGACGCGTCGCGGTGAGCTCGGTCAGCAGCCGCACCACTCGGTCGCACGCTCGGCCGAACCACGCGCCGGAGTCCTCGTTGCCGGACACCTCCAGTGCTTGCAGGGCATCCGCGCGGATCTTGTCGTGCGCCGCCAGCGATCTGATCAAGGCGACCACCGCGCCGTACGGGATGCGCTTGCCGAGCACGTCCGAGGCACTCGTCAGCACTGCGCAGTGGCGTTCTTCGAGGCGGCGGGCGAGTTCCGCGAGAAGGCTGGTCTTGCCGATGCCCGGCTCCCCGCTCACCTGCACGACGACGAGGCCGGTCGCGGGCGCGCTGTCCACGCAGTCGAGCACGGCGCGCAGTTCCGGTTCCCGTCCCACGAGAACGCTGCGAGTGTCGACGATGACGGCCTCCCGGCGAGCTTCGGCGGAGCAGCGCTGAGTCTTCCATGTGGGTGTCTCGACTCGGCAAGGGCGGCTTTCCGTGCGCGATCAGTCACTCTCGGTTGTTCGATTGCTCCGTGTGAGGCTCGGCACGTTAGCCGCTAAGTGTTCCCTACTAATCCGTGGTTCCTCTGAGTGATGGCCTTGAGCCCCTACCGCCGCTCCCGCCCTTGAGGAGGGTCAATGTCGATCCAGGGAACTTGCGCCCCGCAGTTCGCAGAGGTCCGCGCCGAGTTCGAACGCAACTTCGCTGCGCGCGGCGAGGTGGGCGCCTCCGTGCACGTGACCCTCGACGGCGAGCCCGTCGTCGACCTCTGGGGCGGCCTGGCCGACCCCGTCTCCGGCCAGCCGTGGTCCGAGGAGACCATCGTGCACGTGTGGTCGTGCACCAAGGCCGCGACCGCGTTGTGCGCCCACATCCTCGCCTCGCGCGGTGCTCTGGACTTGAACGCGCCGGTGGTTCGCTACTGGCCGGAGTACGGCGCCGAGGGCAAGGACTCGACTCTGGTCCGGCACGTGTTGTCGCACCAGGCCGGTCTGCCCGCGCTGACCTCCTGGCTGCCCGCCGGCGCCTTCTACGACTGGGAGCTGGTCACTTCTTCCCTGGCCGCGCAGAAGCCGTTGTGGGAACCCGGCACGCGGCACGGCTACCACGGGCTGACGTTCGGCTTCCTGGTCGGTGAGATCGTCCGCCGCGTCACCGGGTTGTCGCTGGGCCAGTTCTTCGAGAAGGAGGTCTCCGGGCCGTTGGGCCTCGACTTCTGGATGGGCCTGCCGGAGGACCTCGAACCCCACGTCGCGCCCACGATCCCGGTGGACCCGACGCAGCCCGGCGTGCTGTTGCCGTCGCTGTTCATCACCGCGATGACGCAGCCCGAGTCGGTGCCGGGCCTGATGCTGCTGAACAACGGCGGCTACATGGCGCCCGGCGAGTCGGACTCCCGCGCCGCGCACACCGCCGAGATGGGCGCGATCGGCGGCATCTCGAACGCCCGCGGCCTCGCCGGCATGTACCGGCCGCTCGCCTTGGGCGGCTCCTACAACGGCGTCTCACTGGTGGAGCCGTCGCAGATCCCGCTGATGTCGAACGTCGCGGTGGCCGGAGCGGACGCCGTGGTGATGGTGCCGTCGCGGTTCGGGCTGGGGTTCCAGAAGGCCTGCGACAACGCCCACCTCGCCCCGAACGACGCCGAGGGGCTGCTGGTGTCGGAGGAGGCGTTCGGGCACAACGGGATGGGTGGCTCGCTCGGGTTCGCGGACCCGAAGGCGCGGCTCTCGTTCGGCTACGCGATGAACAAGCAGGGTGCTGGGCTCGGAGTCAACGAACGCGGGCAGTCGCTTGTGGACGCCACGTATCGCGCGCTCGGGTACCGGCAGACCGGTGGCGGCACCTGGTTCGCCTGAGCACGCTGACGCAGGGGTCCCCTTGAGCTGGGAACCCCTGCGTCATAACGTACTCAGCAGGTCCGACAAGATCGTTCAGACGATCAGAACGGCTTGGTCTCCGCGGCGATCTCGCCCAGGATGTCGCTCAACGGCCGAGCCGACTGCAGCGACATCGTGGTAGCGGCGCCCGGAGGCACGTTCTCCGCGATGTCCGTACCAGCGCAGGTCACCCGCGAGGCCGGCAGAATCCCCGACACCAGGTACTTGTTCACCAGCGCGTCGACACAAGCGTTGCGGCGCAGCGCGTAGTGGCCGTGCTGGCCGTCGTTCGACACGTTGATCAGCGGCTCGTTCAGGTGCTCGGCCATGACCCGGCCGTTCGCCAGCGGCGTCTGCGTGTCGCCGTCCGCGTTCACGACCAGGCCGGCCGGGTACTTGCGCGTGATGGCCGGGATCTTCTCCGGGCGCTTGAACGCGCGGAACGTGCAGTTGGTCGGCGCCATGTAGTCCACGGTGCCGCCGTACGGGTTGGTGTCCCGCCAGCGCTTCATGTCGTTGTAGTAGGTGTTCACGTCGGTGAACCAGTCCCACTCACAAGTCACGGCCTGGTACGTGCCCGCGGAAGTCGGCTCGATGTCGCCCTTCTTCAGCGCCGCGACGATCGCGGAGGCCTCGGCCGGATCACCGGCACCTGCCTTGATCGAGGCGATGTGGCGCGAGAACGCCGCCCACGAACGACGATAGCGGGTGGCACCGACCGCGTAGTCGAACGAGGAAACGTCCGAGTAACCGCCGTACGGACCGGCTTTCAGCTTCTCTGCGATACCGTCCAACACCGTGCGCACAGCCTCAGGCGTGGAACCGAGACCGTAGGTGCCGTTGCGCGCGGCCGTCCATTCGGTCCACTTCTTCAGGTTGTCCGTGATGGCGTCCACCACGTCGACGTCCTGCTCGTGCCACGTCTTCAGCGGGTCAAGAGCCGAGTCGAGCACGCTGCGGTCCAGCGACTTCGGGAACATCGAGCCGAAGACGGCGCCGAGCTGCGTGCCGTACGAGTAGCCGACGTACGAGACCTTCTTCTCCCCCAACGCCCCGCGGATGACGTCCATGTCGCGCGCGGTGTTCATCGTGGAGACGAACCGGCGCATCTCACCGCCGCCGCGCTCGCAGTTCGCCTCGACCGACCGCGCGTACTCGGACCAGTTGGAGAGCTGCGCATCCGTTGGGCGCGAAGGGAACTCGTCGTCGGACGGCGTGGAGATGCACCGCAGCTGGGTCGATCGGCCGACACCGCGCGGGTCCATGCCGATGATGTCGTACATCTTCAGGACGTCGGTCTGCGCGTTGAACCAGTGCACCGCACCGAGTCCGGAACCGCCCGGGCCACCGGGGTTCGTCAGCAGGACGCCTCTGCGACGCGCCGGATCAGTGGCCTTCTTGCGCGAGATGGCGATTTCCAGGTTGCCGTTGCCCGGGTTCTTGTAGTCCATCGGCACGATCACCGTGGCGCACTCGACACCCGTCGACGGGCTCACCCAGCCCGCCGGGCACTCGGCCCACGCGACGGGCTGGGTGTAGTACTCGTCCAGCGGGCCCGGTTCCGCGTAGGCCGTTCCCACCAGGGACATCAACAACGGAGCGACCAAAGCCGCCGCGCCCCAACGCTTCCTCACCACAACACCCCTCGGGTCGATGGTCCCGTGAAAGATCGACGCCGACGCTTCCGCAGTCGCCGACCCGCCCGGAACCCCCGGAAGTCGGGTGAATTTCACCTCACGTAACACACCTCGTAGGTGAGGACCAGGCCGTCGAGCACGCCCTTCGCGACGGCCTGGACGCGGTTCAACCAGCGGTAGCGGTCGTCGCCGGTCTCGAACAGCGGGGCCGCGTACAAAGGCGCACCGGAACCATTCGAGACGTCAACCCGTCCTGAGTAGTGCAGGAACACGTAAGCGTCGTCGTGAGTCCGCAGCACGGACCGCACGTCGAGGGTCGCGGTGCCGTCCGGGCCGATGGTCAGCCAGTCGGCGGTGGACGTGCCGTGCATGACACCGCGCAACCGCTCGCCCTCGAACGTGCCGGACTCGACCTCGTAGATCAACCGGTCGCCGACGGGCGTTTTCGGGAGCAAGTAAGGCTTTCGCAACGCGGCGGTCATCGTTCCCAGCGGCACGAGCTCCATCACGCCACCGTCCCGCCGTCGACCACGACGATCGAACCGGTCGTGTAGGCGGCGGCCGACGAGGCCAGGTACGCCACGGCACCGGCCACTTCGGAGGCCTCGCCCACCCGTCCCAGCGCGGTCTTCGCGATCACAGAGGCGTGCAGGTCCTCGTTCGCCACGATCGCCGCCGAAAAATCGGTGCGGATCACCCCTGGCGCCACGGCGTTCACCCTGATCCCGGCAGGACCGAGCTCGCGGGCCAGCGTGCGGGTCGCACTGATCATCGCCGCCTTGGCCGCCGAGTAGAGCCCCATGTACGGCTCGGCCTTCAACCCGGCGGCGGACACGATGTTGATCACAGAACCACCGCCCGAACCAAGCCCGGCGGCGACAGCGGCGCGCGTCAGCGAAAGCGGTGCGCGCACGTTCACGGCCATGATCTTGTCGAAGGCCCGGGCCGAGACGTCGATCAGCGGACCGAACGGCGGCGCGGCGCCGGCGTTGTTGACCAGCACGTCGATGCGGCCGAACCGGTCGACGACGGACTGCACGATGCCGGGGATCTCGTCGTCGTGGCCGATGTCGGCGACGACGGGCAGCGCCTCGACCTCGAACTCGCGTTCCAGCGCCGACGCCACCTCCTTGGTGGTCTCGGCGGTGCGCGCGACGACGGCAACGCTCGCCCCCGCACGGGCCAGCGCGCGCACCGACTCCAGGCCGATGCCGCGGGTGCCGCCGGTGACCAGCGCGACGTGTCCGATCAGCGAAAACGGGTTGCTCGACATGGTGGCGAAATTATTCGACACCGTGTCGAGTGAGCAACGCTCACGCTTATCTAGCGGGAAACCCCGTACACGGCCCGCAACCACACAGCAGTCAGGGTTTCGACCATCTCACGGTCGCGCGCGGCCGACTTGCGGGCCAGCGACAGGCTGTAGCACATGGTCTCGTTCATGGAGACCAGCACAGTGGCGAGAGCTCGCGCGGTCGGCGGACCCGCAACGGCCACGCCGGCGTCGCGTTCGATCTCGATCTGCTGCGCGGTCGACTCGATGAACTTGCGCGCGACCTCGGACCAGAAGCCGCGCACCATCTCGCTCGTGTCGCGGGCCCGCACGGCCGCGCGTAAAACGGGACCGTGCGCCCGCCACAGCGCGACAGTTCCCGAGATCGCGCGCCGGATCGATTCCGCCGGCGGCTCACTGCCGCGGCGCAACCACAGCGCGGCCGAATCGTAGAGGCCTTCCGCGACGCGTTCGGACAACGCGTAGAGCACGGCCTCGCGTGATTCGAAGTGGAAGTAGAAGGTGGATCTGGAGATTCCCGCGCCCGACGTCAGCTCGTCGACGGCGATCTCGTCGAGCGACTTCGTCTCGAGCAGCTGTTCAGCGGTGTCCAGAATGGCCTGCGAGGTCAGGTCACCCTTGCTCCGCTTGCGCCGCGAGCCGGCTCCGCTCGCCGGTGGGGCACCGGCCGGACGTGGAGACATGCCGAACATCATTGTGGATCGAACGAGGTTTGCAAACAGAAGCGCACGGAGAGTGGATGAGGTAGGAAGAGGTATGGATCCGGTCAAGGCGTTGAAGCAGGTGGCCTTCCACCTCGAACGAGCGGGCGAACCGACCTACCGCGTCCAGGCCTTCCGCAACGCGGCGGCCGTTCTCGCCGATCTCGACCCCGCCGAGGTCGAAAAACGAGCGAAACTCGGCACGCTCACCGACCTGAAAGGCGTCGGGAAATCGACGGCCGGGGTCGTGCAGGACGCGCTGGCGAACCGTGAACCGTCGTATCTCGCGAAGCTGCGGCACGTCGACATCACCGGCGGCGAGGACCTGCGGGCCAAGCTCAAGGGCGACTGCCACGTCCACTCCGACTGGTCCGACGGCGGCAGCCCGATCAGGGACATGGCGGAGGCGGCGCGGGACCTCGGCCACGAGTTCATGGTGCTGACGGACCATTCGCCGCGGTTGACCGTCGCGAATGGACTGTCACGCGACCGGCTGGAGAAGCAGCTGGAGGTCGTCGCCGAGCTGAACGTCGAGCTGGCGCCGTTCCTGATCCTGACCGGCATCGAGGTCGACATCCTCGACGACGGGTCGCTCGACCAGGACGAGGACCTGCTGGCACGGCTGGACGTCGTCGTCGCGAGCGTCCACTCGAAACTGAAGATGCCGAAACCCGACATGACGAAGCGCATGGTCAACGCGGTCAGGAACCCGCACGTCGACATCCTCGGCCACTGCACCGGCCGGCTCGTCGTGGGCAAGGGCCGGCCGGAGTCGCAGTTCGACGCGGAGAAGGTCTTCGAGGCCTGCGCCGAGCACGGCACCGCGGTGGAGATCAACTCACGGCCCGAACGGCTCGATCCCCCGCGCCGGCTGCTCAGCCTCGCCGTCGACGCCGGGTGCACGTTCTCGATCGACAGCGACGCGCACGCGCCCGGCCAGCTGGACTGGCTGAACTACGGCTGCGCGCGAGCCGAGGAGTGCGGCGTGACACCCGACCTCGTGATCAACACACGGAGCGCAGCTCAGCTGCTGTCCGGGTGAGGTGCTCGTACCAGGAGACCAGTGGCCCGGTGTCGGCGAGCGCCCGTCCCAGCGCGATCCGGCACAGGTCCCGGACCGGCTCGGGATCCCACGCGGCGACCAGTTCGTCGAAGGCTCCGAGCGACCCCAGCGCGTACCGCTCCAGCCCGGCGCAGATCGGCACGACGGTCCCGTCCGCCGTCACCACGAACGGATCCACCCGCACGAACGCCGACGGGTCCGCGCGCAGCAGCGCGGCGGACGTGACGTCGAACTGGACCTCGACGGCGTCGTCCTCGGCGACCCGGTTCAGCTCCACGGCCGCGTAGACCAGATCGACCCGGTCGACACCGCGCGGCCGCACGCGGATCTTGCGCGCGCCCTCCCCCACAGCCTCGGCGGCCAGGCCTCGCAGCGATGCCACGTTGCCCGGCACGAGGTCGATCAACACGGTCACCCGGTGACCGTCCGCGGCGTACCCGCTCACCTCGTCCAACCCCGCCACGAGCTCGGCCCCCGGCACCGCGGTGAGCCAGCGAGGGTCGTGGACCTCGACTCCCATACCTGTAGGAGCGTCCGTTCGGCCTACAAATACCTCCGTACCGCTCACCGGGCCATTTGGTTTTTCCGTCTGGCTGTATCACCGGCACTGCCGCTTCCATCGGAGTGCAAAGGAATGCGTTCACCCACTTCCGTCACATGCGGGAATGGGCCGATCAGGCGACTTGGTGTCACTCCATCGGGAACCGCGGAAACGGGTGCCGACGTCCAAGCGACGTCACTTTTGGGGAGGGAGGGAGCATGCGCCGCCAATTCATCGTGCCCGCGGAGTCGTGCGCCAGGAGCGCGGCCGAGGCACGCCGCACGGTGCTGCGCGACCTCCACGACGGTGTTGGCCCGTCCCTCGCCGCTGTCGCCCTCGGGCTGCGGTCGGCGCGGCAGCTGCTCACCTCCGACCCGGCCAGCGCGGCGCGGTTGCTCGCGCTGCTCGAAGACGAGATGCACTCGGCGATCGGCGACATCAAGTCGCTGGTGGCGAACGAGAGCCCGGCCGTCGTCACGAAACTCGGGCTCGTCGGCGCGGTCGAGCAGTTCGTCTCGGCGTTGAGGTCGCGACTGCACTTCGCGATCGACGTCGTGGTGCTCGGCGAGATTCCGCCGCTGCCCGACGCGGTGAGCGTCGCGGCGTACCGGATCATCCGCGAGGCGCTCACGAACGTCGTGACGCACGCGGACGCGCGCTCGTGCACCGTCCGGCTCCGCTTCGACACCGACCTGCACGTCGAGGTGCTCGACGACGGCGTGGGCGCGGCCGAGGTGGCGGCAGGTGTGGGCCTGGCGTCGATGCGGCAACGGGCCAGTGATCTCGGTGGGAACTGCCGGGTCGAGCCGGGACTCGACGGCGGCACCAGACTCGCGGCTGCCCTGCCTGTGCCATGACCTTGCGCGCGCTGGTCGTCGACGACCACCCGCTCTTCCGCCGCGGCGTGATGGCAGCGCTGATCGACAGTGGTGTCGACGTGGTCGGCGAGGCATCCGGTGGCACGACCGCGGTGGACGCCGCGGCCCGGTTGCAACCCGACGTGATCGTGATGGACCTCAACATGCCGGACCTCGGCGGAATCGAGGCCACCCGCCGGATCGTTGCCGCACGGCCGTCCGCGCGCGTGCTCGTGCTGACCATGTTCGAGGACGACGAATCCGTGTTCGCCGCGATGAAAGCGGGCGCGCGGGGGTATCTGGTGAAGTCCTCGCGGCCTCAACAGATCGTGGACGCTGTGCGCGCGGTCGGCGAGGGTGAAGCGATCTTCAGCCCCGCCGTCGCCACACGGCTGCTCGACTTCTTCGCCACCGCACCGCGGCCGAGCACGCTCCCGGAGCTGACCGGGCGCGAACGCGAGGTCGCCCGGCTGATGGCGGCGGGCAAGGGCAACGCCGTGATCGCCCGGGAGTTGTTCCTGAGCACCAAAACCGTGCGCAACCACGTGTCCAACATCCTGCGCAAGCTGCACGTCGCGGACCGCACCCAGGCGATAAACCTGTTCCGGGACAACCCGGGATAACTGCCCCTGCCGATCGGGACGTCCTGGGCTGGATGATGGATTTGCTTGATTCCTTTGGGCTGACGTCAGAAGGGGAGCTGATGAACGCCGAACCGGTAACCGTCGTCCTGCACGCCACCGACTCCATCACCCGCGCGGGAGTGACCGTCGCGCTGCGGTCCCGTCCGGAGATCCGGCTGGTCGAGCCGGAGACCGCGGAGAGCTGCGTCGCGCTCGTCGTCGCGGAACGTCTCGACGAGAACGTGCTGCAACTGCTGAGAAAGCTGCAGTGCCAGCCCAACCCGGGCATCGTGCTCGTCGCCGGCGACGTGGCCGACTCCGAGCTGCTCGACATCGTCGGCAGCGGAGTTTCCGCCGTGCTGCGCCGTTCCGAGGCCACGCCCGACACGTTGGTGCGGCTGATCCGCGCGGCGCACGCCGGTGAGGGATCGCTGCCAGCCGACCTGCTGGGCCGGTTGCTCGGACGCGTGTCCCAGCTGCAGCGCAACGTCCTGCGCCCCAACGGGCTCAACCTCGCCGGCATGTCCAGCCGGGAGACCGAGGTGCTGCGGATGATCGCCGACGGCCTGGAGACCAGGGAGATCGCGGAGAAGCTGTGCTACTCGCAGCGAACCGTGAAGTCGATCCTGCACGACATCACCAACCGCTTCCAGCTGCGCAACCGCGCCCACGCGGTGGCCTTCGCCCTTCGTGAGGGTCTCATCTAGGGCGAAGGCCTGAGCGGACTTCATTCCGCGCGCCCGTTGAGGACTACCGAGGGCGTGCAAGCCCCCTTGGGCTGCGGGTTCTGGCAGCTCACCCGGAACACGATCTTCTCGCCGGGGTTGAACCGGAGCGGTTCCTGGAAGTGCTCGTCGCGGTCCCGGAAGTTCCCGAGCCCGATCACCCGGATCGTGCTGCGCGTCCCGCCCGCGTCCCGGACGAGCTGGGCCGTCCCGGCGTCGCCCTTCGGGTTCTCGAAGAAGAGGTCCTTGACGAGGATGGTCTTCTTCTCGTCCGGCGGGGTGAAGGTGAGCTCCGCGAACTGCGTGGCGTTCGTGGTGATCTGTGCCGTGACGTCGATCCGGAACGTCACCGGATCGCCCTTCTCCGCGGGTTTGGGCAACGTGGGCGTCGCGTTCGTGTCGCCCGGCTTGACCCCCAGCACGTCCAGCGCCTGCCCGGCGTTGGCCGCGGCCTGCTTCGACTGCTCCCTGGCCTCACCGGCCGCGCTGGCCGCCCCGTCGGCCTTGTCCTTGATCTCCTTGGACTCCTGCTGCATCGCCTCGCGCGCCGCCGACTTCACGGCCGGCGCCAGCACCGAGAGCCACAGCGCCACCAACGCTCCCGCGAGCAACAGCAGTGCGATCAGCGCGGGCAGCAGCCACTTCGGCAGCAGCTGACGTTGCACCATCGTGCCCTGGGCGAGAAGTGGCTCGCCCTGCTCCGGCGTGATCTCCACCTGGAACGGCCGGCGCTTCGGCTCGCCGCGCAGGAACGTCCTGCGTGGCTTGGCCTGCAGCCGCACGAACGTCGTCGTGCCCGGCGGCAGTGCGATCTCGGTGCGGTCGAGCCGGAAGTCCAGCTCGTCCTCGGGGTCGACCGCCCGCAGCCGCAGCATCGCGGGCGCGTTGCCGACGTTGTCGACGGCGACCTCGTACTTGGCCTTCCTGCTGCCCTCCGCTTTGGCGGGCACCAGTTCCGCGGCCACGTCCGTGAACGCGCCGACCACGACGACGCCTTCTTCGACGACCGAGCCGTGCGGGTCCTCGTGCGAGATGACTCGGACGCCGAACGGGACCGGGCCCGCGTGGACGCCCGCGTCACGTGGTGGCACGAACCGGATGAGCACAGGTGCGGACTCACCGGGGTTGAGGTTCACCACGGCCGGTTCGGCGTGGCTCCACGACGCCGCATCGCCGACGACGTCGATCGTGAACTGGTCCACCAGCTCGCCCGCGTTGCGCACCATCACCTGGCAGGTGACGTCCCCGCCCGGTGCGACGGCAAGGTCCGAAGTGGACAGTGTCGCTGTTGCTCCCATGACTAGCAGTCTCCTTCTTTCCCTGGCGCCGCACAGGGGCGGCGGAGGCGTGGCCGGGTGCGCTCATCGCTGCCCGTTCGGGCGGCTAACCGCGCTCGACGAAGTCCGATGGCTGCACGGTGTTCGGCAACGCGAGGAAGTCTCCCGACTTGACCTCGCCGAACTTCGTGCCTTCGACCGTGGCGGCCTGGGCCTGCCGAGGCCCTTCGGTGTCGTTGTGGAAGACCAGCATCTGGGTGGAGAACGTGCCGTCGGTGGTGGTGAGCTCACCTGGTGTCTCGGAGATGCCGGCGGTCCAGCCGAGCCTGATCTTGGCGTTCGGCGGGAAGTCCTTGCCCTGCACGGAGACGACGCCACCGAGCGGTCCGGCCTGCTGGTCGAGGGTCAACGTGGGCTGCTTGATGACGATCTTCGTCGTGGCGACGTTGTCCTGTGCGTTGGTGTCGGGGCCCGTGGCGATCACCACGGCTGCCAGCTCCTGGTCGACGGCCTGAGTGGCCGCGATCGTGAGCTTGACTTCGGCCTGGCCATCCGGTCCGAGCGTGCCGACCGCGCACTCGGGCCGGCAGCCGAACGCCGAGGCGTTGACCCGCACGTTCGTCAGCGTCGAGCCGGAACTGTTGAGCAGCTTGAAGATCACCGTCACGTCATCACCGCCGACGAACGACGGCTGCGGGCTCGCCGCCGCGGTCAGCGAGAGCGATCCCGTTCGTTCCAGGACCTTCACGGTGACCTTCGACGTGATCGCACCGACCGCCGCGGTGACCGTGTGCTCTCCCGCGGTGACGCCGGTGGCTTCGCCGGTGACGACCTTCTTCTCCCCCGGCGCGATCGGGCCGACGTTGCCGCCGGCCGGGCCACCCTGGAGCTCTGGTGGCATGGTCACGGTGAGCGTGGCCGGGGCGGGCGCGAAGCCGGTGTTCGCGACGACGACCTCGATCGTCGTCCTGCCGTTGAACGGGATCTCGGCCGGGCTGGCCGTGGTGGTCACGGTGAGGCGCGGAAGTCGTTGCACAGCGGGCTGACCGGCGTTCTCGGTCAGGAGCTTCGGTGTGCCGTTCACCACGGGCACGATGTAGAGGTCCGGTTCGCTCTCGCTCCTCGCGGACTGGAACACGATCCTGGTGCCGTCCGGCAGCCACGCGGGGCTTCTCGGGCGTTCGACGGCCTCGGTCGACCGCACGATCACGCGGGCGCCGGAACCGTCGGCGTTGACCTGGCAGATCTGGTCGTCCTGCTCGACGGCCAGCGTCCTGCCGTCCGGCGACCAAGCCGGGTTCTGGCTGTAGCGGCTCTTGCACGGATCGGTGAACCGCGGCGACAGGTCGACCTGGGTGCTGCCGTCCGGCGTGACGAGCCAGATCTCCTGGCCGGGCGGGTTGGCCGCAGTGACGGTGATGGTCGCCGTGTCGGTTCCGGTGTTGCCGCGCGCGTCGGTGGCCGTGCAGGTCACGCGGGTGACGCCGACCGGGAACTTGGTGCCGGACGGCGGAGTGCAGGTCACCGGAAGCTGTTCGCCCCGGCTGTCGGTCGCGCTCGCCCGGTAGGTCACCGCGGCGCCGGTGGTGTCCGCGGCCTGAGCCATGACGTCGTCGACGCGCACGACGGGCTTGACCAGGTCGGCCACCTGGACGGAGACGGTCTGCCGATGACCGGGCCGGACCTCGGTCTCCTGGTTGAGAAGGAAGTCGATGGTGCAGCGCAACGTGCTGCCCGGCGTGGCGTTCGGGGAGACCGTGAACTTCTCGGCGAACGTGAAGTCCTGCCCGCTCGGCCCGTCGACCGGGCCGGGTGGGGTGAGCTGGACGCCGAGACCGGTGTCGCACTTCGCGACCGGTGTGAGGGTGACGGGGAGGTCCTTGATGCCGTCGGTGATCGCGGTGCTGATCTCGTCCGGCTTGTTCTCGTCGAACGTCTGCAGCGAGCCGTTCGTCTCCTTCTTGATCAGCTCGGCCTGCTTGAACTCGTTCAGGCCCCCGCTGTCGATCCCGACGAAGCGGATGTTCTTGGCCTTCAACGCGCTGATCGCGTTCTCGACGGTGTCGGTGTGGTCGGGCGGCATCAGCCTCTCCGCGGTGCCCTCGTCGCCGATCACCACGACGACCCTGCTGGAGTCGGGACGGAAGTCGAACGCACCGGTGGCGGTCTTGATCAGCGCGTGCGCCCACACCTCCGTGGAGCCGACGTTCTTGATCACGTTGACCTCGTTCTGCCAGTCGCCGAGCTTGTCGGTGAGCCCGCGGTGCACGGTGAACGTCTGCCCGATGTTCTCCGGCCCCGCGTACGAGGCGATGCCGAACCGGGTCTCCGGCTGGAGCTTGGCGACCTCGCCGATGACCTTCTCGGCCAGCGTTCTCTTGACGCTGTCGAGCTCGCCCTCCATCGAGCCGCTGATGTCGATGAGGATCACGACGTCGGGCTTCGGCGGGATGCGCGGTGTGTGCACGACCTGTTTGAGGTCGAAGGTGCTGCCCTGCCTGGCCGGAAGCTCGGTGTCGGGGTCCGGGACGGGGATCGGTGGCGGCGGCGGGGCGACGTTCTTCGCGTTCCTGGTGATCGCGATGGTCTTGCCGTCCGGCGACCAGTCCGGCGCGCTGTCGTTGCCGATGAGGTGCTTGGGCATCGGGATCTCACCGATCTTCGCATCGTCGGAGACCCGGTGGATCTGGATCACGTACCGCTGGCTCTCGCCCTCCACGATCCTGGTGGTCGCCGCGATCATCGTGCCGTCCGGGGACCACGCCGGCTGCGTCTGGTCGCGGGTCTCGGCGTTGAGGCGCGCGGGGTTCGTGCCGTCGGCGTTGGCGATCACGATGTGGTCGTAGTCGTCGACGTACGCCAGCTTGGTGCCGTCGAGCGAGAACGCCGGGTCTTCTTGGTTGATGGTCGGGTTCTTCGTGAGGTTGGTGCGCGTGTTCCCGAAGCTGTCGACGGTGAAGATGTCGCGGTCGTCGTTTCCCAGGCTGTCGAAGCCGATCCTGAACGGCTCCGGTTCTGGTGCCGGTTGGGCGGCTGCCGGCACCGGGAGGACCAGCAATGCCACCAGCAGCAACGGAAGTGCGCGCACTGTCAGTTCACCTGCTTCTCGAACAGCTCGATCTCGCTGATCACCGTGTCGGTGCTCTCGGTGGACGGGAAGACGCCCGCGATCAGCACCTGGACCTGCTTGACGCCGTCACCGTTCTTGATGGCGTGCTCCTGCGGGTCCGGGTTGTCGACGAGCGGGATGTCGGTGGTCTTGCCGGTGTCGAACACCAGCGTGAGGCGCTGCGGCCGTTGGGAAGCCAGGTACTTCTTGCCGTCGCCGATGCGGATGATCATCCTGCGCAGGTCCGTGGTGTGGTCGAAGGTGATGGTCAGCGCCACGGTCTTCCCGTCGGTCTGGGCGGCCCAGAACGTGCCGGGGTCGTTGTCCATGGCGAGTTTGGCGGCGTGGTCGGGGCGTTCCTGTCCGGCCGAGATCGAGCTCTGCCGCACGGGCACCCATTTCTCGAAGATGCCGGCGACCTTGTCCTTCGCCGTCAGCACCTGGGTGTTCACCGTGCTGCGGAACGGTTGCGAGAGCCCGTACAGGCCGCCGAACAGCAATACCGCCAGCACCAGTGCCCACCGGAACGCCCTGCCGATGCCCTGCTTGACCTTGGTGGCTCTGCGGACGCGGTTCGGCCTGCTGCCGCGTTCCCTGACCTTCGGGCCCTTCGTGGGCAACCAGCGCTTCCACCACGGCTGCTTCTGCTGGACGGCGTCGATCAGCGAGCAACCGCAGACGCCGCAGAACCTGCGCGTGGGGGCGTTGCCGGAGCCGCACTGGCCGCAGATCAGGTCGCCGGGCTGGGCCTGGCGCTTGAGTGTCTGCTGTGGACGGTGGTGGGGCTGCGGCTGTTGCGGTGCGTCCGGGCGGACCGGGCCCGCCTGCACCTGGGCGCCGGTCCATTTGAGGAAGTCGCCGCAGTTGCCGCAGAACTCGGCGTTGGGCGCGTTGTGCTCCCCGCAGGTCTGGCAGACGATCATGTGGTCACCTCGATGGTCGTGGCGACGTGGGCGGGCACCATCCGGCGCACCGCCGCGGTGATGCGCGCCCGGTCGACCGCGTCCGGGTTCGGCACCCGGACGCGGATCAGCACGTGCGCGGGAGAACTGCCCGGGACCGGGCCGTCCGGTCGTGCGGAGATCGAGACCCCGCCGCTGTCCGCGATGTCGACGCGGCCGCCGGTGAGCAACCAGACGTGCTCGGCCAGGCCTCTTCTGGTGCCGCGGAACCGGTGCAGCCGCACGGCTCTGGCGACCAGCTCGCGGCGCTGGGCGGTGGACCAGTTCTCGTCCAGGTCGAGCGCCACCCACTGGGCGAGCCAGTCGACGAAGTCGTCCGGCGCGAGGCGCGGGTCGAGGTAGGCGGCGAAGCAGTCGAGGACGGTGAAGACCGGGGCGATGACCTCGTCCAGGGCCTGCGTGAAGCGCTGGGTGAAGTCGTCGTCGGTGTAGACCGAGGGCATCCGCTCGCCGAGCGGATGCGGGGAAACCAGATCGTCAACCGCGCTGCGCATTTACGCCTTCACCACCCTCACCTGATGGCCGTACGAGAACGCCAGGCCGTTCGGTGGCAGGTCCACGCGCTGCACGGCCTGGCCGCGTTCGCCGGTCAGCAGGTTGGCCGCGAACAGCCGCACGTCCTCGACCAGCTCCACGCCCGGAATCCGTTGCAGCACCGCATATATCTCGCCTGAGTGCACGGGTCGCCCGAACGGCCACCCGTCGCCGTCCGCTCCTCCGCGGATCGGGTCCAGGTAGTCGCCCAACGCGTCCATCGCGCGTGCCCGGACGGCTTCGGTGGGCGTTCCGGTGCGAGCCTTGAGGTCCGCCACGACCGTGATGCCCTGGTAGAACGGCGGTTCCACGCTCACCCTCGCGCCGACACACCTGCGTGCGTCGAGGTGCCGGGCGATCCGTTCGAGCGTCTCCTGGTCGACCTGGAAAGCCTGGAAGTTCGGTTCCTCGTGCTCCGGGACCGCCGGCACGACCAGTACCCGAACCCCGTCGTCGCCCGGCGCGCACCGCACTCGTGCGACTTCCGGAGCGGCCTCGCGGGCGAGGATCTCGTAGTCCTCGGCCGTCACCGCCCGATCACGGGTCCGCAGTGACAGCGGGCCCCTCAGGGCCGCGTCCTCGACCGACTCCCCCGCCACACCACCGCGGCCGGGCTTGCGGTTGGTCACGTTGCTCACGAACGGCACCGGATCCCGTTGCACGGTCACGAGGTTGCGGGCGACGTTGCCCCTGAGCCCGCCACCCGTGCGGTATTCGGGCACCCGGATCGCCGCGGATTTCGCCGGTACCGCGCCGTAGTGGCGCAGCGTGCCGTCCTGCTGCCGCACCGCCGGGCCGAAGATGATCTGGCCCTCGATGTTGTCCAGCAGGAAGTGCCGGTCGTCCGGGCCCGACTCGACGAACGTCGGCACCTCGGTCCAGATGTCCCAGCCGTCGGTGGTCGCGACCTCGACGGTGACCGGCGCGCCCGCGACGACCGGCGTGCGGGCGAGCGGGAACCGTTGCCCGGCCACGCCTTCCGAGACGCCGATGGTCTCGGCCTTGACGACGTCGGCGTGCACGGCCTCGGTGGTGCCGCCGATCGTGGCCGCGGTGACGTCGCGAATCTTCGGTGAGCGCTGGTAGAACGGCTGGCCCTGCCACAGTTCGGCGGCGCGGCACCGCAGCCAGCCGGCCCGTTGCCGGACGAGGATCGACGTGGTGTGCCCCTGCGGGACGTGCACGACGACGTCGCCGGCGGAGTTGAAGCCGCCGTTGGTGAAGTGGTCGACCTCGCAGGCGGTCCAGCCGTCGCTCGTCCACGCTTCCCAGACCCACGGCGGGTCGGCCGGGTTGATGCCGGAGCCCATCGGCTCGCAGTCGAACCTCAGCAGCACCGCGCAGCCGGGAACCGCGTTGGACAGCCCGAACAGCACGGCGTCACCCGCTTCGGGCTGCTCGCTGAACGCCTGCGGCTCCTTCAGGGCCTTGAGGTCGTCGGTGCGGTCGACGGGCTGGCCGTTCGCGGTCGCGGTGGCCAGGTGCGAGAGCTCGCAGGGCACGATCGTGAGCGGGCGGTCGACCGTGAAGACGACCGGGTCCTCGACGCCCTTTCGCTGCGTGGCCAGCTGATTGCCTTGCGGCACCTCAACCGGGCCTTCCTGCGGTGCGGAGAGCCAGTAGGTGACGTCCACGCGTGCTGCCGTCGGGGCGAACAGCTCGACGCCGATCAGGTCCAGGAACTTGAGGTAGTGCAGCTTGGGCACGCGGTTGAGCCGGTACATCACCTCGTCGACCATGTGCGCGAAGGCCTCGATCAGCGTGACGCCGGGATCGGAGACGTTGTGGTCGGTCCACTCCGGACAGTGCTGCTGCACGCGGCGCTTGGCCTCGTCGACGAGCTGCTGGAACCGGCGGTCGTCCAGGTTCGGCAGGGGAAGCGGCATCACGCACCGTCCTCGTGCGGCGGAATGACGTAGAACGGGAACACGAGGTTGCGCGGGTCGTTGGTGTTGCGCAGGGTGTAGTGGATGTCGATCAGCAGGGTGCCGCTGTCCGCCTCGGCGAAGTCGATGACGACGTCCGTGAGGTCGATGCGCGGTTCCCACCGCTCCAGCGACAGGCGCACCTCGTAAGCGATCTGCCCGGCCGTCGAGGAGTCCGCGGGCGCGAACACCAGGTCGTGGATCGCGCAGCCGAACTCTGGCCGCATCGGGCGTTCGCCGGGTGCGGTCGCGAGGATCAGCCGGATGCTCTCCACGATCTCGCGGTCGCCGTCGACGAGCGCCACCGAGCCCGTCGCGTCGGTGCGGACGGGAAAGCTGAGTCCCCTGCCGATGAAGTCCACGCGACTACCCTCCGATCAGGACGGTTGGGCAGCCGGGCGGCAGGATCGGCGCGCCGCAGCCGCTCATGTCTCCGACTCTCGCTGCCGGCTTGCCGCCGATCAGCACCGTCGGGCAGCCGGGCGGGATGATCGGCGTCGGCGGGTGCACGGCCGGCGGCGGGAACGAGCACGTGTGCATGTTCCCGACCGTGGCCGCGGGCAGTCCGCCGATGAGCACGGTCGGAACACCGGGCGGCATGATGACGCCGGGGTGCCCGGTCATGTCTCCGACTCTTGCTGCGGGTGGCATGTGCGCTTCCTCAGTTGATCTTCACGATGGCGCCCTTGACCGTGAGCGGGCCACTCGCGGTGACCTCGGTCTGGGCTTGGCCAGCGATCTTGACCTGGGTTCCTTCAGCGGTCAGCTCGGTCTGCGCCTTGATGGAGACCTTCTGTCCCTTGAGCTCCAGCGGGCCCGTACCGGCGTCGACGGTGATGCCGTTCTGCGCCTTCACGTTGATGGTCTTGCCGCTGGTGATCTCGATGTTCTGCGACTTCTGGTCGAGCTTGACGACGAACTTGCCGTCACCGCTGGAGATCACGATGCCGTCGTCCTCGACGAACTCGACCTTGTGGCCCTTGCGGCTCACGAACCCCCTGGCCGCGATCGCACCGTTGGCGCCGTCCACGGGTGGCTTGCTGAGCTTCGGCGGCTTGTCCTTGCCGTTGTAGAGGCCGCCGAGCACGTACGGGGCGTCGAAGTCGCCGTGCTCGAAGCCGACCAGCACCTCGTCGCCGACCTCGGGCAGGATCAGCGTGCCGCGGTTCGCGCCGGCACCGGCTTGCACCGTGCGGGCCCAGACGCTGGTCAGATCCGGTGACAGCCAGGGGAACTTGACCTGGACGCGGCCGATGTCGAGCGGGTCCTTGGCGTTCGTGACGACGGCCGGCACGAGTCCGTTGAGCGGCTTGTCTTTTGTGCTGTGCACGAGGCCGTAGAGCGAGCGCTCCTGTTTGCCGGAGACCGTGAACTCCGTGGTGTAGCCGGTGTGCTCGGCGAAGAGGTGGCGCGTGCTGGTCAGCGTGTACTTGCCCTGGAAGGGTTCGCCGACGTTGGTCAGCGCCACCGCGGTTCCGGCCTTGAGCTCCGGGTTTCCCCTTGCCACGCCGGTGAGTTCCGCGCAACTCCCGCCCAGCTGGGCCGCCAGCGCCTCCGCCGCGGTCTTGGCCTCGGCGTGCGTGCGGTACGGCAGGCCGGCTTCGAGGTGCGGTGGTGCCTTGAACTTCGCCGCCAGTTCCGCGGGTTTCGCCTGTGCTACTTCGACTCCGGCGGTGTTCGGGACGGCGGTGGCCAGGACCTCCTGCTTGTTCTCGAAGTCCCAGCCGCGGACTTGGACCTCGGGCACCTGGCCCGCGGTGGTGATGCCGGCCCGGAGTGCCACGAGGGTGCTGTGCATTTCGAGGACGAGCGGGTCGGACTTGGCTTTGGCGTTGGTTTTTGGTGCCTTCGCCGGTGGTTCGGGCAGCTTGAAGTCGAGCTTGCCGTCCCTGACCGCGATCTGCGCGCCGACCGTCCTGGCCAGGCGGCTCAGGAACTCCCAGTCGCTCACGTTGTCCTGGCTCAGCTGCGTGTCCGGCCGGCCGCCGAAGCCGGGCACGTTGTCGATCGTGCCGGTCTTGATGTGGGCGCGTTCGGCGACCTTCTTGACGACGTCGCCGACCGTCATGTTCGGGTAGACCGCGACGCGTTTGCCGCGGAACAGCCGGTGTGCCTCGTCGTAGCCCCTGACCTCGGTGAACGTGCCCTGCCCGTCGAGCTCGACGCCGACGGCCGTGATCTCGCCGCTCATCAGCGGTTTCGGGCCGCCGGGGTCCGCGGTCTGGACCTTGAGGGTGGTCCTGGCGCCGATGGTGAAGTGGCCCTTGGCGAGCACGACGTGGCCGGGGTCGCGGAACTTGAGCACGAACATGTCCGGCAGGTTCCGGCTGTCGTCGACGTAGGCGTAGGTGAGCAGCAGCTTGACGTCCTGTGGCAGCGGCTGACCCTCGACCTCGACGACGAGGTTGTTGGCGAAGCTCTCGTTAGCCATGCTGGATCTCCTCCAACGCCGGAACGAGCACGGTCGAGCCGAGCTTGAGCCGCATCGGGTCGTCGATGTCGTTGGCCTCGGCGATGTGCCGCCACAGCTCGGGGTTGCCGTACGCCTTGTACGCCAACGACTGGAGCGAGTCTCCGGCCGTGAGCGTGTGCTGGTCGCGTGCCGCGAGCGCGCCACTGGTCGGGTTCTGCCCGCCGGGTTCGCCGCTGACCTCCTCCAGGTTGACCGTGCACACCGCCCTGACCGGCATGCCGCCCGGGGTGAAGAGCGTGTACTTGGCCGTGACGCTGGAGACGTAGCTCGGGAAGCCGGTTGTGGTGCCCCACTTGAAGATGACCCACGGCGGGCTGCCCTTGCCGTTCGTCCTGGAGTCCTTCGTGGGCACGGTCAGGTTGAACAGCTGCTCGACCATCTTGATCGTCGAGTCGCCCATGTCCTTGGTGGAGTCGATGAAGATCTCCAGGCTGAGCTTCGCCGGCTCGGCCCCCTTGAACTCCGGGACGCCCGCCTTGGCCGCGTTCGGCTGGGCCTGCCGCTGCCACTTGGCGTTCTTGGCGAGCGTCAGCTCCTTGGGGTTGAACTGGAACTCGATCTTGTCCAGCTCCGCCCCCGGCTTCTGCAGGCCACCCGGCTTCGGCGGCTCGTACGCCGTGATCACGGCGTGCTCCATCTTCTTGGCCGCGGTCTTCGCTCCCGCGCTCGTGAACGTGACGGTCATCGCGCGTCCAAGAACCCGTGGTGCGCCAGCTCGAGCGTCTCCGTGGCCACCTTGGCCTGCTCAGCGCTCAGCTGCGGCCCGGTCCACCTGACCGGGATCACCTCGGCCAGCGACCAGCTCGCGATCGTCTTGCCTTCCAGGGTTCTCGCCTCGATGACCGCGGTCCGGCGCTTGATCCCCGCCGCCATGCCCGCGATCCAGTTGGTGATCTTCTGGCTGTCCTTGGTGACCGGCCTGGTGAGCTTCACGTTGGGGTACTTGATGCGCGTGGGCAACTGCCACACCATCCCGTTGTTGCCGCCCTCTTCCCGCTGCTCGATGACGAACTCGCACCCGAGCCCCTCACAGCTGTTGAACGACCCCAGGTCGTCCTTGTCCACCGACACGCTGAAGCAGACGGCGACGGCTTCCTCTGGTGCGGTCATGACTTCGTCCTCACAGGTCGGTGAGCGCCCCACGACGCTCACGGTCGAGCCACAGGTCGGCCTTGAGCCGGCGCAGCAACGGGTCGTACAACTTGCGCAACAGCTCTTCCGGGTTCTGCGGTTGCGGTGCCGCTGCTGCTGTTTCGGCCTCGGCTCGCTGGACAGGCGCGGGCGGGCTGGACTCGGCCTCCACGACACGCGCCACCACCGGCGCCGGCTCGGGGGCGGCCGGGGCCTGGGCGGGGGCGGGCGACACGGCGACCGGCAGCGCCACAGCCGGCTGCGCATGCGTTTGCGCAGGGGTCGCGAAGATCCGCTGGACGGGCGCTTCGGTGCTGCCGGTTGGGAGTGCGCGTGGGCTGGCGGCGCGCTGGACAAGTGGTGGCGCCTCGCCGACCAACCGCTGCACGGGCGGTGCCGAGCCGACGAGCGTCTGAACGGACAGCGCCGAGCCACCCAAACCCTGGGCGGCCGGTGCCGAGCCAACCAACCCTGGGACAGCCGGCGCCGTGCCAACCAGCTGCTGCACAGAGGGCGCCGAATCAACCAGCCCTGGGACAGCCGGTGTCGTTCCAACCAGTCGCTGCACGGACGGCGCCCAACCAGCCAGCCCTTGGACAGCCGGTGCCGAGCCAACCAGCCCTCGGACGGGCGGTGTCATATCGACCGGCCCTTGGGCAGCCTGCATCGCACCGCCGAACCGTTGGACAGACTCTGCTGAACCAGCCAGCCCATCGACAGCCGAGTCCGAGCCAACCAGCCCTCGGACAGACGGCGTCATATCAACCGCCCCTTGGGCAGCCTGCATCGCACCGCCGAACCGTTGGACAGACTCTGCTGAACCAGCCAGCCCATCGACAGCCGGTTCCGAACCAACCAGCCGTCGGACAGCCGGTGTCGTTCCAACCAACCGCTGGAGAGGCGGTGCTGAGCCGACCAACCCTTGGACAGCCGGTGTCGTTCCAACCAGCCCATCGACAGCTGGCGCTGAACCGACTAATCCTTCGACTGTCGGTGCTGAACCAACCAACTCCCGTGCAGAGGGCGCCGAACCAGCCAGCCGCTGGACAGACGGCGCCGAGCCGGCCAACCCTTCGACAGCCGGTGCCGAGCCGACCAACCCTTGGGCGATCGATGCCGAATCACCCGAACTCTGGGCAGTCAGTGCCGAACCGGCCAGTCGCTGGTCAGCGGAGGTCGATCCAACCGGCTCTTGGGCGGTCTGCGCCGAACCAGCGAGCCGCTGAACAGTCGGCGCCTCACCAACCAGCCCTCGGACAGTCGACGTCGCATCAACCACCCCTTGGGCGGTCTGCGTCGAACCGGCGAGCCGCTGGACAGTCGATGCCTCACCAACCAGCCCTCGAACAGTCGACGTCATATCAACCGGTCCTTGAACGGTCGGCGTCGAACCGGCGAGCCGCTGGACAGTCGGCACCTCACCAACCGGCCCTTGGGCGGTCTGCGCCGAACCAGCGAACCGCTGGACAGTCGGCACCTCACCAACCGGCCCTTGGGCAGTCTGCGCCGAACCAGCGAGCCACTGGACAGTCGTTGCCGCATCACCCGGCCCACGAACAGTCGGCGTCGCATCAACCAGCCGTTGGACAGTCGTTGCTGAACCGACCAGTGGCCCGGCGGTTGGCGTCGACCCAGCCGCGCGCTGAACGGTCGACGGCGAGGACTCAACTTCTCGCTGGACGTTCGCGGGCGACGACCCGACCAGCCGCTGGGCGACAGGTTCAGCCAAGTCGGCCCGGGACAGGGTGTGCGCGGTGTCTTGGGTCGCGACCGGCAGGACGGACTCGCTCCCAGCCGGCGGTTGAGCGGCAGGCGCAGCAAGATCGGCCTGTGCCGAGGTGGGTGAACTCGCGGGCACGACGGACTCGGAACCGACCAGTCGCTGCACAGCCACATCTGCCTGCGCGGCGAGTGCGTTCGGGGTGCGACCCGCCACCGGCAACTGGGGCTCAGCGAGGCGCTGGGCAACGGGTTCCGCGGAGTCGGACTGGGTGGTGCCAGGCGTGGTGGCGGTGTGCGCCACGGTCGGCAGGCCGGACTCGGAACCCACCAGACGCTGGGCGACCGGCCCAGGCTCGGGGCTGTCACCCACGAGCCGCTGAACTGATTGCGCACCACCTGAGTCCGGCACACCCGCGGGGGCGTCGGAGGCTCGTTGCAGCACCGACGAGATCGGCTCTCCGAGACCCAGCCTCCTCGGCCGGGCAGAACGAGGAGGCTCCGGCACCGAACGCTGCACCTCCGCCACCGGACCAGCCACGGCGTCCGTGCTGTCCGCCACGGAGGCGGGAGCAGCGACATCCCTCTCACCAGCGGCCGCCTCGACCGGCGAGGGCTGTGCCACACTCCGCGCCACCACAACGGGTTCGGGTGAAGGCGCAGGCATCCGGGAGACAACGGGCTCACGGCTCGTTGCCCACACCGTCTGCCACTCCGACGGCTCCGCGGCGGGAGCGGCCACGTCCGCGATCGACCCCGAAGGCTCGGCCGGGCCCACCGCGTGCGCGAGAGGCGCCAGGAAAGACGGGTTCTGCCAGGAGCTCAAGCCGGCCGAGAACGACGACACCGGGTTGACCAGCGGGTGCGGTGCGACGACTCGCTGCAGTGGCGGCAGGTTCCGCCACTCCGACCGGACAACGGGCAATGAGGGCGCGGCAGCACGCCGCCGAAAGGGCCACACAGCAAGTCACCTCCCCGAACCGAACCCAGAACCAGAACCAGCTGAAATCCGCGTGTTGATGCGGCCGATCTCCTCCACGTACCGCAACCGCTCGGCGTGCTCCAGGTCCAAAATGGACTCCAGCGACCAGTGGAAGTGGTAGGCGACGTACGCGACCTCCGAGTACAGCCGGTCTGGCGCGTACGTCACGATTCCCCCAGGCGCCCGCCCGCGATGTCGACCTCGAACCCGTGCCCGCAGGAAGGACACGCGACGCCGGAGCGCGTGTGCCCCTCGCTGTTGATCCGGCGGTACATGTCCTGCAGGAAAGCCAGATCCGAGGCGAACAGGTTCTCGATGATCCCCGCGTGAACGTCCACAACGGACCCGATCCGCACGACGACCCGGCCCAGCAGAACCACCGTCAGGAACGCCGAGTTCTCGCGAACCCGGTCGTCCCGCAACGGGATCAGCTCGTCGCGAGCCGTCGCCAGCCGCATCACACCGTCGCGATGCACGACCCCGGAGTCGTCCACGTACCCGCGCGGCAGGGAGAACGCGAACTCGGTCTGCATCACCGGATCAGCAACAGCAGAAGAAGTGCGTTTCACTCGACTTCCATCTCCTCGTAGGTGACCGTCAGCTTCTCGGTCAGCACGGAGGTGTCACCGGCCTTCAACGTGCCGATCTCCAACGACTTCGGCCAGCACCGCACGATCTTGTAACGCTTGATGGCGGACCCCTCGTAGTCGTAGACGACGACCACGCCGTTCTTGCGGGCGCTGGCCATCTTGCCGAAGCGCGAGTCCTTGATCCACTTCTCGAACGAGTTGTCGGCCGTCAGACCGCGGGTGAGGACGACCTCGCCCGCCTTCGCCCGGCCCGGCAGCTTCTTGATGACGTACTTGCCGTCGGCCATGTTCTGCTTGAGCTCGATGACGTCCTGCTCCATCTTCAGGCCGGTCACCTCGGAGATCTGCTTGATCGTGATGCCGTCGACTTCGAGGCCGAACGAGTGGCCTACCGACGTGTCCAGATCGGGGAGTGCCATGTCGATGAACCGCCTTTACTCGTTGACCAGACTGGTGCCGCCCTGCATCTGGGCGAGCCGGAAGATGACGAACTCCGCGGGCTTCACGGGTGCGATGCCGACCTCGCACACGACCTGGCCGAGGTCGATGCCCTCCGCCGGGTTGGTCTCGCGGTCGCACTTGACGTAGAACGCCTCGTCGGGCGTCAGGCCGAACAGCGCGCCCTTGCGCCACTCCATCACCAGGAACGCGGAGATGGTCCGGCGGATGCGGGCCCACAACGCATCGTCGTTGGGCTCGAAGACGACCCACTGCGTTCCGTCCAGAATGGACTCTTCCAGGTAGTTGAAGAGCCGCCGGACGTTCAGGTAGCGCCACGCCGGGTCGGACGACAGAGTCCGCGCGCCCCAGACACGAATGCCGCGGCCGGTGAACGCGCGGATGCAGTTCACGCCGATCGGGTTCAGCAGCTCCTGCTCGGCCTTCGTCAACTGGGTCTGCAACGCGACAGCGCCGCGCACGGTCTCGTTGGCCGGAGCCTTGTGCACGCCACGAGAAGCGTCGTTGCGCGCCCACACGCCGGCCATGTGACCCGACGGCGGCACGAAGATGTTGTCCGAGGTGGACGGGTCGTAGACCTTGATCCACGGGTAGTACAAGGTCGCGTACTTCGAGTCGTAGCCCGCCTCGGTCTGCTTCCAGTTCTTCACCTGGTCCGGCGAGAGATCGGGCGGCGGGTCGAGGATCGCCATGCGGTCGCCCATCAGCTCGCAGTGCGCGATGATCGCCGACTGCACGGTCTTGACGGCCTCCAGCGTGATCAGCCCGCGCTGGTAGGAGCTCATCAGGTCGGGCACCGAGACCATCGTGATCTCGTCGATCGCCTCCAGGCCACCGAAACCGGTGCGGTCGGCGACATCGCCCACGTAGTCGTCGGGAACGACCTTGCGCGGCACCGGCGGCGGAGCAGGAGCTTCGCGCAGCGCCACGGAAGCCTTGTCGGGCTTGGTCGGCGACGCCCCGGCGACCTCCTCGATCGTGATCAGCTTCGAGGCCGTGTTCACGACGGTGACCACGTTCTCCTTGCCGCGCTTGGCCGACACCTGGTGCGTCTCGACGACCTTGCCGTTGTCCTTGACCGTCAACGAGAAGCGGTCGTCCGGCTGGTTCTCCCCCGCGGGGTCGCCGACCTCGACGGCCAGCGAACCGGCTCCGAGTTCGCGCGCCGACACCCGATAGCCGCCCAGCTGAGCCTGCGGACCGGCGGGCAGCGCCGGCGTGGACTTCGCCCCGCCCACGCGGACGACGTAGCAGTTGTTGCCACCGTTGAGGAAGTAGCCGTAGACGGCGAGCGGCAGGTAGCAGCCCTCGGCGAAGTCGCCGAACTTCTCGGTGTACTGCGCCCAGTTCGAGACCAGCGTCGGGGTGTTGTAGTCACCCTTGACCGCGAACCCGACGAACGCGGCGACGGCGGTGCCCACGCCCTCGATCGGGCGGGCACCTGCCTCCACCTCCTCGACGTACACGCCCGGCGAGAGATAGGTGGGCATCGACGGCCTCCCATGTCGTACGGAACCCTGTACGACACATGCTGCGGCGACCTGGGAAAACCCGACACGACCGCGCGGCGGTGCCCGAGGGAGCCGGTGACTGCCCAAAGGGGCAACCACCCCGCGGTGTGATTTCTCAGGGAGATTTCCCACCCGTTCACCAAACTGCCGCCGAACGATCACCGCACACGTCTCATTTGAGCCCTACCCTTCGCGACGGTCCATGTCCGCCAACAAGGAAGTGCGCAGGCATGAAACGTCGCAGGGCTCCCTTAGCCGTGCTCACCACGGTCGTCGTCACAGCGGCCACCCTCACCGCCTCGACCTCGGCTCACGCAGCCACCACCACGTTCACGCCCACAGCCGACACCTACGCCGACAACTCGGCGACCGGTACGAACTACGGCACCGCCGGTCAGCTCGGCACCGACAACTCGCCGGTCAAGCGGACGTTCCTCAAGTTCACCGTGTCCGGGGTGAGCTCGGTCGGCAACGCCAAGCTGCGCGTCCACACCGACGACGTCGCCGGTGCGGAAAGCCCGAACGGTGGCACGTTCCGGTCCACGTCCAACGTGAGCTGGACGGAAACCGGTGTCACCTGGAACAACCAGCCCGCCGTCGACGGCGCCACGCTCGGCTCCCTCGGCGCGGTCGTCCGCAACGCCTGGTACGAGATCGACGTGACCAGCTACGTGACCGGCAACGGCACGTACAGCATCGCGATCACGTCCTCCAGCTCGGACGGCGCCGACTACGACTCACGGGAGAGCGGTGCCACCACGGCGCCGCAGCTCGTGGTCACCGACGGCACCGCGCCACCCTCCGGCGACCCGGTGTGGGTCGGCGCGGGTGACATCGCGGACTCCGGTTCCGGTGACACCGCGACGGCCAACCTCCTGGACAACATCCAGGGCACCGTCTTCACCGCCGGCGACAACGTCTACGAGAGCGGCACGGCGGCGGAGTTCAACTCCTACTACCAGCCGACGTGGGGCCGTCACAAGGCGCGCACCAAGCCCTCCCCCGGCAACCACGACTACAACACCAGTGGCGCCACGGGGTACTACAACTACTTCGGATCGCTGGCCGGGCCGTCGGGGCGGGGTTACTACTCCTACGACGTCGGCAACTGGCACATCGTGTCGCTGAACTCCAACGTCAGCATGTCCGCGGGCAGCGCGCAGGAGCAGTGGCTGCGTCAGGACCTGGCGGCGAGCACGAAGCCGTGCACCGCGGCGTACTGGCACCACCCGCTGTTCACCAGCGGTGCCAACCACGCCCCGGAGACGGCGACCAGGCCGTTGTACCAGGCGCTGTACGACAACAACGCCGACCTCGTGGTCACCGGGCACAACCACCAGTACGAGCGGTTCGCCCCGCAGAACCCCACCGGAGGCCTCGACAACGCGCGCGGCATCCGGCAGTTCGTCGCGGGCATGGGCGGCGCCGGCGCCTACCCGTTCGGCACGATCAAGCCGAACAGCGAGGCCCGCAACACCGGCACCCGCGGCGTGCTGAAGTTCACCCTGCACAGCAACAGCTTCGACTGGCAGTTCGTCCCCGAGGCCGGCAAGACCTACACCGACAGCGGCACGACCAACTGTCACTGATCGAACCGCTGGAGGCCGGTGTGTACCTGTCCACGATCGACAAACCCAAGTCGGCGAACTGGAAAGGGCTGAGCGGCAACGTCTTCGCGCTCGGCGCGGTCAGCCTCGTCACCGACGTCTCGTCGGAGATGGTGGCCGCGATCCTGCCGCTGTACCTGGTCATCGGCCTCCAGCTCAGCCCGGCCGCGTACGGGCTGATCGACGGCGTCTACACGGGCGCCACCACGCTTCTCCGGCTGGCCGGCGGGTATCTCGCCGACCGGACGAACCGGCGCAAGGCGGTCGCGGGCTTCGGCTACGGCATCTCCGCCGTGGCCAAGCTCGGGCTGCTGGCCGCGGGCAGCTCCCTGACCGCACTCGGGTTCGTGATCACCGCGGACCGCGCGGGCAAAGGACTGCGCACCGCACCACGCGATGCGCTGATCACGTTGTCCACGCCCAGCGGTGACCTGGGCCGGGCGTTCGGCGTGCACCGGGCGATGGACGGCATCGGCGCCTTCGCCGGGCCGCTCGTCGCCATGGCCGTGCTCGCGGCCTCGGCGCAGTCGTTCGACGCCGTGTTCGTCGTCAGCTTCTGCATCGCTCTGTTCGGCGTGCTGGTGCTCGTGCTCTACGTACGAGACCGGCCGGAACCGTTGGAGCGCAAGGAACCTCTCCAGCTCGTCCTCCTCAAGGACCCGGCAGTCCGCAGGATCGTGCTGGCCGCGTCACTGCTCGGCCTGGTCACGATCGGCGACGGGTTCGTGTACCTGTTGCTGCAGAAGCGGGAAGGACTGGCGTTCGGCTGGTTCCCGCTGCTCGCCGTCGGCACCAGCCTGGTCTACCTGCTGCTCGCCGCACCGCTGGGCGCGCTCGCGGACCGCGTCGGCCGGCTCAAGGTGATGCTGTGCGGTTACGGCGCGCTGACCGTCGTCTACCTGCTGCTCTTCGGCCCGCTCGGCGGCTGGCCGCTGCTGGTGCTGGTCGTGCTGCTCTACGGCGTCTTCTACGCCTGCACGGACGGCGTGCTGATGGCGCTCGCGGGCCCGGTCCTGCCGGAACGCCTGCGCACCACCGGAATCGCACTGATCCAAAGTGGACAAGCGCTGGCCTACCTCGGTTCCTCCGTCCTGTTCGGACTCGCGTGGCAGTTCTGGAGCCCGGAAGCCGCCACCAGGACCGCCGCCGTCGCGGTCGTCCTCGCCCTGATCACCACCGCCGCACTGCTGGGACGTCGCAAGCCGTGAAGAACCGCCTGCTGATCACCGTCATCGCCGCCGTGCTGCTCGCCGGCGTCGCCATCGGCTACACCGTGCTGTCCGGCGCCTCGCCGGGAGAAGCCGCGAACTCGGTGCCGCTCGACTCCGGCCCGCGCCTGATGGTGCTGAGCAACGGCAAGCTCTCGACGGTGTCCCGCACCGACCCCGGCGGCTCGCGTGAGGTCACCGAGCAGCGCTGCGACCGCGTCTACGGCGCTGCCGGCACGATCTCGTGCCTGCGTCCGGCGGGGGCTCTCAAGGCAGGCGAGCTCGCCGTGCTCGACAGCGATCTGAAGGAGCTCAGGACCGTTCCGCTGACCGGTTTCCCGAACCGCACGCGGGTGTCCAAGAGCGGCCGGATGGTGGCGTGGACGTTGTTCGTCGACGGGCATTCGTATGCCGCCAACGGGTTCTCGACCAGCACGGGCATCCTCGACACGAAGACCGGCACGCTCGTGCGGTCGCTGGAGGAGTTCACCGTCGACGGCCTGGCGCAGCGGCCGGTCGACTCGAACTTCTGGGGCGTCACCTTCACCGCGGACGACAACCGCTTCTACGCCACCATGTCGACCGGCCCGCACCGCTACCTGGTCGAGGGCGACTTCGCGGCCAAGCACCTCAAGCCGCTGACCGGCCTGGACAACGTCGAGTGCCCGTCGTTGTCCCCGGACGGCACCCGCATCGCCTACAAGAAGGCCGTCGACGGCGACCCGCAGAAGGGCTGGCGCGTCTCCGTTCTCGACCTGGCGACGCGCCAGATCACGCAGCTCGCCGAGACGCGGACCGTCGACGACCAGCCCGCGTGGATCGACGACCACACCGTGGCGTACGGGATCCAGCGCGACGACGGCCTGAACGACGTGTGGTCGGTACCTGCTGACGGCAGTGGTTCCCCCGCGGTGCTGGTGCCCGAGGCCAGCTCGCCCGCGCCCTGGTAGCTGCCCGAACGGGCGGCCATCGAGGCACGTGCGACCGGACGCGCAGCTCTCGACGGTGTGATGAGTGGTGCGAACACTGGGTCGCATGACCCACGCCGTGCCCGGCCGCGACAAGCCCGCCGACACGCGCGAGACCCCGTCGAGACCGGCACCGGCCAAACCACCGCCACGGCGCAACCTCAACCCCATGGCCGCGATGGCGTTGCAACGCCAGGCAGGCAACCGCGCGGTGGCGAGCCTGGTGACTCCGGCGGAACCCGTGGCACAGCGCGGCATCCTCGACGACGTCGCGGGCGTGGCCGGTGACGTCAAGGGCCGCGTGCTCGGCCAGTTCGGCACCTGGGCGCGGCGGATTCCCGGCTACGGCGTGCTGTGCGTGGCGCTCGGCAAGGACCCGATCACCGAACAACCGGTGGCCCGCGACGCCACCGCCGTCGTCGGCGCGCTGGTCGGCCTGATCCCCGGCGGCGCCGCGCTGTGGGACAACCTGCAGCAATCGGGCGCGGTGGCCAAGGCGGGCGAGTGGCTGTCGGCGGAACTGCCGAAGCTCGGCCTGACCTGGGAAGCGATCCGCGGCCTGTTCGCCAGGGCGTGGGACGCGGTCAGCGTGACCGACCTGATCAACCCGAGCGCGGTCTGGGACCGCCTCTCCGGCATCTTCAGCGAACCGATCGGCCGCCTCCGCACGTTCGCCGGCGCCGCGGGCACCAAGCTGATGGAGCTCGTCTTCGAAGGCGTGCTCGGCGGCGCGGGCGGCATCGGCGGTCAGGTGATGGGCATCATCCACCGCGCGGGCGACGTCGTGCGCACGATCGTCCGCGACCCGATCGGCTTCGCGGGCAACCTGGTCAGCGCGGTCCGCGGCGGCCTCGGCCAGTTCGTCGGCAACATCCTGGCGCATCTGCGCACCGGCCTGTTCGGCTGGCTCACCGGCGCCCTGCGCGGCGCCGTCCAGATCCCGCAACGGTTCGACTTCGGCGGCATCCTGTCCATGGTCGCGAGCATGCTCGGCCTGACGTGGTCGTGGCTGCGCGAACGCCTGGTCCGCACCCTCGGCGAACGCACCGTCCGCCTGGTCGAGACCGGCGTCGACTGGGTCCGCGACATCGCCACCCGAGGCCTAGCCGCCGTCTCCCAACGCCTGGGCGACATGGCATCCGGCTTCGTCGACACGGTGATCGGCGGCATCCGCGACTGGGTGGCGAACTCGATCGTCGGCGCCGCCATCACCCGCCTGATCTCCATGTTCAACCCGGCCGGCGCGGTCATCCAGGCAATCCTGGCCGTGTACAACACGATCCGCTTCTTCATCGAACGCGCCCAGCAACTCGGCGCCCTCGCCGAGTCGGTCTTCGGCTCCATCGCGGCGATCGCGTCCGGCAGCCTCGACGCGGCGAAGAACGCGGTCGAGTCGGCGCTGGGACGTGCTGTTCCGGTGGTGCTCGGGTTCCTGGCGCGGTTGATCGGGCTCGGGGACGTGGCGGCGCCGGTGCGCAACATCATCACGCGGATTCGGGGGGCGGTGGACGGGGCGGCGGACCGGGTGATCGGCTGGGTGCCGGGCGTGGCGCGCAGACTTCCGGGCGTCGGCAGGCGAGGCGGTCCTGACGAGTCACCAGAGGCGAAGCAGCGGAGGCTGAACGCCGGGCTGCAGGCCGCGACCAGTGCGGTGAACAGGTTCAGCGGACGCGCGGTCGGCCCGCTGATCCTGCGACCGGTGCTCGCGGCGATCAAGCTGCGCCACGGGCTCACCGAGCTCAAGGCCGTCAGCACCGGCGAGCGGTGGCGGGTCTCGGCCACGGTCAACCCCACGGCTGAGCAGGACACCGCCGTGCTCGTCAGCGGACTGGCCGACCCCGAGGAAGTCACCCGGATGATCCAGCAGGCGACCTCCGCACGAGAACGCGCGAACGCGATACACCAGCGGGACCACGCCACGTTCCGCAGGCCGGTTGTCGTGGCGGTGTCGGGCGACAACCTGTCCGCGAGCTACGAGACGCCGGGATCGGGAGACGTCAGGCAGGCACAACGCGACAGACCCGGCCGTGGCGACACGCGCGAGTCCGGCTCGACGACGCGCAGGTACCTGGAGACCGATGCGGCGATGTGGCAGGACCTCGGCGCCCTGCACCGCCCGCTGGTGGCAGAAGCCGTGCGCAATCCCGCGGCTGAATACCCCCTCCCGCCCGGTAACGAGGGTGCGCGGCAGCAACGCGAACACTTCGAGCGCACCGGTCGATACCTGCCGCAGCAAAGCCGGAACGACCAGCCCGGAACGGGCACCGGGCGCTCCAGCCTCGTGCACGCCGAGAAGCAGTTGTTGCGGCGCAGCGGAAGCAAGGTGTACGGGGTCAGCACGAACCCGATGTGCTCCGACTGCCAGGTCTACTTCCGGGCACAGGCCATGGGGCAGAAGACGGTGTTCGTGGCCGCGGACGTCGGTGGCGTGCACATCTTCCTGCCTGATGGCTCGGTGCGTTCCACCGTGGAAGAGGTCCGGGCAGCGGCCGTGAACCTCGAAGTCAGAGGGTAAGGCGCCTCACTCGGCGGCTTCCTCCTCTTCCTCCGCCCGCTGCACGAACGTCTGCGCCGTCTCTTCCTCCGCAGGCGCTTCCTCGCGCTGCACATGAGCGTCCCCGCCGTGCGAACCGTGGTCCTCACACCGCTGCACCGGCGCAGCCGACGCCGCCATGATCCGATCCGCGTTCGCCACCGCATCCCGCTCAAACCGATCCGACGGATCGCTCACCTTCACCCCGCCACCGGCATCCGTGCCGTCAACCGGCCCGGACCGCTGCTGCACCACGTGCGTCAGCTCGTGCGCCAGCATGTGCTTGCCGGAGTCCGAACCGGGGTCGTACTTGTCGCGCTGGAACACGATGTTCGAGCCGACGGTGTAAGCCTGGGCGTTCACGGACTTCGCCGAGTCGTGCGCCGCGGAGTCGGTGTGCACGCGGACATCGGAGAAATCGGCACCGAAGCGGCCCTCCATGTCGGTGCGCACCTCGGCGGGCAACGGCGAGCCGCCGGACGTGATCACGGTGGGGGTGTCTTCGACGACGGCGCCGACGCCCGCGTTGCCGACGGCGCGTTGCAGGCCGAGCATTCCGGCCGGGCCCAGGACGTCGGGGCGGCCCGCGGCGGCCGCGCGGCCCATCAGGTCGGTTTCCTCGTGCTGGATCCTGTCGCCCTTGGGGCGGAAGGAAGTCTCCGATTCGTGTTCGTGTCCGTGCATCTCTTCCGCTCCTAGGTCCCTAACCCACCAGACGTTCAGTGGCCAGTTCGATGTACCGGCCGAACTCGCGTTCTCCCACCAGCCGGCCGAGCTTGCGGTACTCGCGGGCCACGGCGCCGATCAGCTCGACCATGCCGATCACGTGGCCCGCGGCGGCGGCGAGGTAGGCCGCTGTCACGGCCGCCGAGCGGATGTGGCCGCCCGCCAGCTCGAACGACGCCGCCAGGAAATCAAGGTCCACATCGGACGAACGTGGCACCGAGCCGCCGAGGCAGCGGTCCCACAGGCCGCGCCTCAGCTCCGCGTCGGGCAACGGAAAATCCACGATCACGTCGATGCGGCGGGTGAAGGCGTCGTCGAGGTTCGCGCGCAGGTTGGTCGCGAGCACCGCGATGCCGTCGAAGGACTCCATGCGCTGCAACAGGTACGCGCTCTCGATGTTGGCGTAGCGGTCGTGCGCGTCACGTACTTCCGAGCGCTTGCCGAAGATCGCGTCGGCCTCGTCGAACAGCAGCACGCCGTTGACGCCGGCCGCCTCGACGAAGATCCGTTCCAGGTTCTTCTCGGTCTCGCCGACGTACTTGTCCACGACGGTCGCGAGGTTCACGGTGTAGAGATCCAGGCCCAACGACGCCGCGATCACTTCGGCGGACATCGTCTTGCCGGTGCCGGAGTCGCCCGCGAACAAGGCCGTCACGCCCCGGCCACGACCACCGCCGGGGCGCATGCGCCACTCGTCGATCACGCGGTCGCGGTGCTTCGCGCGAGCGGCCAGCTCGCGCAGCAAGGAGGTGACGGCGCCGGGCAACACCAGGTCCGGCCACGAGACGGCGGGCTCGATGCGACGGGCCAGCCGTTGCAGCCCACCCGCGTTCTGGCTGCGCGCACCGGACCGCAAGTGGCCTGCGTCGACCAGCCCGTCGTCGGCCAGCGCGGACACGGTGGCGGCGTGCGCGGCCCGGCTGATCTGCGTCGGCCCCAGCACGAAGTGCGCGGTGACCTCGGCCGGGTCGATCCCGTGCGCCAGCTTGCCGGAGAGTTCGGTGCGCCACAACGACACCCGCACGTCGAACGGCACCTGCACCGCGTCGTGCTGCAACGGCGGCATCCGCGTCCAGCGCGGCTCCCACGCCCCCGGACCGTAGGCGACGACCGGGATCTCGTCGTGCAGCAACGGATCCAGCGTGAAGTTCGAGTCCACCGGCCCGACGATGATCCCCGCACCCCTCAGCAACGCCTCTCGGGTGACCGCCAGCGCGTCCGTCATGCGTGCCGCGTCCACCAGCAACGCCGGAAACCCAGCCCGGGCCAGCGCGGACACCGCCAGCTCGGCCGCGCCACCACCGGGGTGCTCGCGCAGGTAGACGAGCCGCACGCCGCGTTCGACACCGCGCGCCAGCCTCTCCGCCCCCGGCATCGGCACGGGATCTCCGGACAGGGTCACGAAATCCGCCAGCAACGGGTCCGGCCGGTCGTCACCGAGCAGGTGTGCGCCGACCCGGTCCGGCACCCGCAGCGACCGGCTCAGCAACGGCCTTTCCGCGTCCTCCAAAGTGACCAGCCCCGACCTGACGAGCGGACTACCGCGATCAAGCCGCGAACGGCCCTGCGACGACGCCTCCGCCAGCCCGCACAACCGCAACGCCAGCCCGACCGTCGCCCGGCGCCGCGTCACGTCGTCGTTGAGATACCCGTAGAACTGCTCGAACCGGCTGTCGACGTCCGGTGCCAGGGCGACCAGCAGCAGCTCGACGTCCACTTCGGACAGATCGGCCTTGCGCGCCAACCGCCCCAGCCTCCCGTCGGCGGCGGACGAGACGAACGGCGAGAACGGCTCCCTGCCGCTGTCCAGCAACGCCTCGATGACCTCGTCCGACAGGTAGAGCCCGCGAAACGGATCGTCCGGGTTCGGGTCCGTGGCCCGCCGCGCCGCCACCGCCGCCCGGATCCGCCGCTCCAGCACCGCCATCCGCTCGAAGATCATCGCGCCACCTTGCGCATCCCCACGCCGTCCGCGGAAACGTCGTGCCGGACCCGTTCCTCGCCCGTGTGCAGCTCCACGCCCTCGCGCGCGGGCGGCCCGGCGGCGAACTTGCGCCCGGACGACACCGGCGCCGACACCACGACGTCCAGCGACGGCTTCAGCTCGCCGCCCAGCGCACTCCACACGTCCGCGAACGCCCGGTCCTCCGGCGGCGGCAGCGCGACGGTCATCGGCACCGGCAACGCCAGCTCCTCCAGCGACCCGGCGAGCAACCCCGGTGGCACCGCGTCATGGCGAAGGAACCCGATCAGCAGGTCCGACAGCAGCCGGTGCTCGTCCTCTGGCCGCTGCGTCCACGCCGTGACCAGGTAGGACAGCTTCATGTGCCGCGGCGGCAGATGACGGGACGCCACCTTGCCCTGCGCGTCGTACTCGTTCAACAGGCCGCGCTGCCGCCGTCGCATGTCCTCGCGGATGTCGTAGAGGTAGATGTTGACCGTGGGCGCGTTCCGCCGCGCCGCCCAGTCCTTGGTCGGCGCGTCGAACGCGACGTCCAGATCGGAACCGCGCAGCGCCTCGTCGCGGACCAGGCGGCGCAAAGCCTCATCGACCTCGTGAATCACGCCTCAACGATCGCGCGCGAACAACAGCACCACGACCAGCGCGCTGACGTCCCGGCGGACACGATCGGCTGCCCCAACGGGCAGCGGTGCTCAGACTGGCTGCAACTCAAACAGGCAGGGGCCGCATCCGGTCAGGCATGTGCGCGCGTAACGCGTCGTGCAGCGAAGTCACGTCGTCCGCGTCCAAGACGACCGTCCCGGTGGGGCACGCCAGAACGGCCTCACCGGTGCGTTGATCGGGCACGTACCGAAGTGACACGTCCTGGGCCACATCGGGCACCGTGCACGACTCCGCCTGACGAATCGCGGCCAGCAACTCCGACACCCGTTCGTACCCCAGCCGCGCGCTCCAGCGCAGCGCGGCCGGGGGACGGACGAACAACCGGAGGCCTCCTGCGGCTCGGCGAACCTCGACGCACGTCAACACAGCAAAACCTCCTACAACTGCCTCACCAGCGAGACTAGCCAGAAAACCAAACCATCAGAGGCAGGTGTCACCCGTTCGGTTCATTGGTAGCAGGGCTTCTCGAACTTGAAATCTTTTGCAGTCGGGCCGGTGAAGAAGTCCTCTACCAGCGTCACTCCGGTCGGAGCGGAGTCGTCCGGGCGGTAGATGAGTGACTGACGGAACAGTGCATCCTGCGCAGAAGCGGAAAAATTGCCTGCACCCGAAGGAAGCATGCCCTCGTAGTCCACAGAGGTGAGTTGGCGCACCGCGCTGAGCAGCCCGGCCCGCGTCAGGTCCTTGTTCGCGGCCGCCTTCTCCAGAGCCGCCTTCAACGGGTACGCCCACACCCAACCGGCCGTGTAACCGTCGTTCGGCGTCACGCCGGGCAGCGCGGCCCGCATCGCGGTGTGGCCGACGGACTCGGTCGCCCACGCCTTCCACGGCGCCGACTGCATGTACAAGGCCTTGATCGCGGGAGCGGCCGGCGACTTCAGCAGACCGGGGTTCCACGTCGGCGAGGTGCCGATGAACTTGCCCTTGTACTGACGGGCCGCGGCCTGCCCGACGATCACGGCCGCGTCCGTCGGGCCGGTAGTCAGGATCACCAGATCCGGCTTCTTGTTCACGATGGCGTCGATCGCGCCACCCTGGTTGTCCTGGCCGCTCTGGGTGGTCACGTTCTCGAACGACAGCCCGCGCTTCTCCGCGGCGATCTTCGCCCCGGCCGCCGCGTCGTCACCGTAGTCACCGGCGAGGTGCACGGCCATCACGGACTTCACGCCCATCTTCTCGACGGCGTAGTCGACGGTGTTCATCGACTCGACGCAGTAGTTCGTGCCGGACTCCAGGATGACCTCCTCGAAGCCCCACAACGACGTCCACGACGCCGGCACCGACACCATCTGGGCGTTCTCCAGGTCCTTCAGGATCGCCACGGTCGTGGGAGAGCCCAAAGTCTGCGTCAACGCCAGGACCTTGCCCTTGATCTCCTGGTAGACCTGGTTGTGGATCTGCGGGTTGTACTTGTTGTCCTTCACGTACGTCGTCACGTCGACCTCGTAGCCGCCGATGCCGCCCCGGTCGTTCACCCGCTTCCAGAACGCCTTCTGCGCATCCGTGATCGGCACGGCCAGCGTCTTGAAGGGGCCCTCGGTGAGATCCGAGATCGTGCCCAGGTAGATGCAGCCCCTGGCCTTGTCGACGGCCTGCGGGCACGCCTCCTTGGTGACGCCGAAATCGACCTTGATGCCACCCGCGCCCTCCTGGGGCGCGGCGCCGTCCCCGCCCCGGCACGCGGCCAGCACCAGTATCCCGACGAACAGAATGCTCAATCGCTTACCAGACATGGGGATTCTCCTCAGTACGAGAACGGCCAGGTGCGCCAGTAGTTGCGGACGCGCACCCAGATGCCGAACAACCCGCGTGGCTCGACGATCAGGAACACGATGATGAGCACGCCGTAGAGCACCGCCTCCACCTGGAAGACCGTGACCGCACCGGTGGCGTCACCACTGATGAACGGCAGCACCGCGGGCAGTTCCCTGGTGATGCGTGGCAGCAGCGTGATGAACAGCGCGCCCATGATCGCGCCGGAGATGGTGCCCGCGCCGCCGATGAGCACCATCGCGATGTACTGCACTGACAACAGGAGACTGAACGAGCCGGGATCGAAGAACCCGTTCATCACGAACAACAACGCGCCCGCGACGCCCGCGTAGAACGACGACACCGCGAACGCCAGAACCTTGTACTTCGTCAGGTCCACGCCGATCACCGACGCGGCCAGGTCCCGGTCCCGCACCGCCGCGAACGCCCGCCCGACTCGCGAGCGGACCAGATTCCGGGCCAGCACACCGAAGATCACCAGCAGCACGAACATCACGAGATACAACTGCTGTGCCGCCGTGAACACCGCGTTGTTCTGGTCCAGCCGCACCCCGAACAGCTCGGGCACGGCAGCGGGCCGCCCGACTCCCGGTCCACCGGTCAGCGACGTCCACTCCCGGAACACGTGCTCTCCCAGGAAGACCAGTCCCAACGTGACGATCGCGAGGTAGAGGCCTCGCAACCGCACCGCCACCGGCGCGACCAGCACGCCGAAGAGCGCGGCCACCAGACCCGAGGCCAGCAACCAGACCGGCAGCGACGTGATGCCGAACCCGATCACCCGCCCTGTCTCGGGCCCGCTCAAAGCCGCACCCGTGTACGCACCGATCGCGAGGAAGAACGCGTGCCCCAACGAGACCTGGCCCGCGTAGCCCGTCACGATGTTCAGCCCGATCGCCCCGATCGCGGCGACGAACCCGGTCGCGAGCAGCTGCAGCAGGTCATCCGTGATGGCGAACGGCAGTACCAGCGCAAGGACGACCAGCCCACCGGTCCACGCACGCTTCGGGCGCGTGTTGAGGAACGCCATGTCTTGCGCGTAGGAGGTGTACAGCTCAGGACGACCCTTCACAGCCGTTCCACCTCCCGCTTGCCGAACAGTCCGTACGGTCTGACCAGCAACACCAGCAGCATCAACGCGTACGGCGCGACCAGCCCGAAGTTCGGTCCCAGCCAGGGCGCGAAGTCACCTTGGTAGGTCCCGAAAAGCGACTCGACGACGCCGACCGCGAGCCCGCCGACCACCGCACCGCCCAACGACTCCAGGCCGCCCAGGATGATCGCGGGCAACGCCTTGAGCGCCACGATCCACAGCTGCTGATCCACGCCCGCGCCCGTTGCCACGAACACACCGGCCAGCGCGGCGAGGCCGCCGGCCAGCGCCCACGACAGCGCGAACACCGACCCGACCGAGATCCCCTGGGCCAGCGCGACTTCCTGGTCGTACGCGACCGCGCGCATCGCGAGCCCGATCCGCGAGTACCGGAAGAACAGGAACAACGCTGCCGTCACGACTGCCGTCGTCCCGATCATGACCAGGTACCGCTGCTGAACCTCGGCACCCAGGAAGCTCACGGTCGTCAAGCCCCACGGATCGCCGACCTGCCGCACCTCCAGCCCGATGAACGCGTTCGTCACCACCCTGACCACGACGTCCACGCCGATCGTGATGATCGCGACCACGAACACCGGTTTGCCGACCATCGGCCGCAACACCGTGCGCTCCACACCCAACGCCAGCACCGCGATCACCAGCGCGGCAACGACGACCGCCCCGAAGAACGACACGGCAGGCGACAGGTACGAGACCAGCACCGCGCCCGCCAGCATGAACGCGGGCTGAGCGAAGCTGATCACCTGCGTCGACTTGTAGATGATCACGAAGCCGAGCGCGAGCAAGGAGTAGATCGACCCGGTGCCGAGGCCGCGGACCAACGACTGGAGGAACTCATCCATGCTGTGCTCCTCCGTACATGGACTCCACGAGGTCGTCGAACATCTTGCCCAGCGCGGATCTCTTCACCTTCTGCGTCGCGGTCAGCTCGCCGTCCTCGTGGTCGAGCTCCTTGGGGAACATCCGGAACTTCTTGATCTGCTCGACGTTCGCGAACCGCGAGTTCACGTCCGTCACGATCGTCTGCACCAGCTCCAGGACCTCCGGCTTCTCCGACAGGTCCCGGTAGGTGGTGTAAGGGATCTTGCGCTGCTGCGCCCAGTGCCCGACCGTGTCCAGCTCGATGCCGATCAACGCCACCAGGTACGCCCGCTGATCGCCGATCACCACGGCTTCCTTGATGTACGGCGAGGTCTTCAGCGCGTTCTCCAGCTCGGACGGCGCGATGTTCTTGCCACCCGCGGTGATGATGATGTCCTTCATCCGGTCGGTGATCTTCACGTGCGTGCCGTCGACCCACTCTCCGACGTCACCGGTGTGCAGCCAGCCATCGGTGACCACCCGCGCAGTGGCCTCGGGATCACGCCAGTAGCCGGCGAACGTCCCGCCGTGCCGAGTGAGGATCTCGCCGGTCTCCTCGTCGATCCGCAGCTCGATCCCCGGCTGCGGCTCGCCCACCGTGCCGACCTTGACTCGACCAGGCCGGTTTCCCGTTGCCACGGCGGTGTTCTCGGTCATGCCGTAGACCTCGTGCATCGGCACCCCGATGCCCATGAAGAACTTCAGCACGTCCGGCGCGATCGGCGCGGCACCGGACGAGGCATATCTGACGTACCGCATGCCGATCCGGGCTTTCAGCGCACGGAAGCAGAACAGCCAGCCGAGTGCGTAAAGGACTCGGCTCGATCCGGTGTGCTCGCCGCCGGTCCGAACCAGTGTCGTGCCAATGCTTTCCGCGCGACGCAACCAGAACCGGGTGACGGTGCGCTTGAGCCAGGACGCCGACGACACGCCGATCGTGACACCCGCCAGCACCTTCTCCCAGATGCGCGGCACACCGAACAGGATCGTCGGCTGCACCTCGCGCAGGTTCGCCTGCACGGTCTCGATCGACTCGGCGAAGTGCACCTGCACCCCGGAAGCCGCGCTGAACCACGTGGTGAAGATGCGTTCGGCGACGTGGCACAACGGCAGGTACGACAGCGTGACATCGGTGGAGGACGGCGGTGGCGAAGTGAAACCGCCGCCCTCCACCAGCACTTGGACCGCGAACTCGACGTTCGACACGGTGAGCATCGCGCCCTTGGGCGGCCCCGTGGTTCCGGACGTGTAAATCAACGTCATCACGTCGTCGGGCTGCGTATCAGTCATGCGTGCGGCGAGCTCGTCGCCGTGCATGTCCCGGTACCGCGCACCCATCGCGAGGAAGTCGTCCCACCACAACAGCTTCGGGTTGTCGTAGCGCCCCTTGATGCCGCGCGGTTCGAGGTAGACGATCCACTCCAGATCGGGTGTGTCCTCCAGGACCAGCAACGCCTTGTCGACCTGTTCCTGGTCCTCGGCGATGAGGATCCGCGCGCCCGAGTGCGACAGCAGATAAGCGACTTCGGACGGCGGGTTCGTCGGGTACAGCCCGACCGTGATGCCGCGCGCCGCGACAACACCCAGATCCGCGTAGAGCCACTCGCGACGATTCTCGGAGTGGATCGCGACCCGGTCGCCGGGCTGCAGACCCAGCGACAGCAGCGCATCGCCGACCAGCTCCACGTTGGCCCAGTACTGCGCCCACGTGACTTCCTGCCAGATGCCGAAGTCCTTGGCGCGCAACGCGATCTGATCGGGAGTGTTGGCCGCCCGGTTCTTCACGCGGGTCACGACGGTGGTGATCATTGTGGCAGCGGTCATGTCGTCACGCTCTTGTGCTGCTCACCCAGGTAAGCCCGGATGACGTCCGGATCGGCCTGCACCTCGGCCGGCGTGCCGGTGCGGATCGGACGGCCGAAGTCCATCACCATCACCCGGTCGGCGAGGTCCATCACGAGGCCCATGTCGTGCTCGACCATGATCATGGGGACGGCCAGCTCCTCGCGGACGTCGAGGATGTACCGGGCCATGTCCTCGGTCTCCTCGACGTTCATGCCGGCGACCGGCTCGTCGAGCAGCAGCAACTTGGGTTCCATCGCGAGCGCACGGCCCAGTTCGACGCGCTTCTGCACGCCGTAGGGCAGCAGGCCGACCGGGTACCGGCGCCACTGCTCCAGCTCCAGGAAGTCGATGACGTCCTCGACCGCGCTCCGGTTCTTCAGCTCTTCTCGTCGCGCTTTCCCGAGCCACAAGAACGCTGACAGCGCGCCGTACCTCATGTGGTTGTGGCGGCCGAGCATGAGGTTCTCGACGACGGTGAGGTGCGAGAACAGCTCGATGTTCTGGAACGTGCGGGCCATCCCGCGAGCCGCGATCCGGTGTGGCCGCAGCCCCAGCAGGTTCTCGCCGTTGAACTCGACAGAACCCTGTTGCGGCCGGTAGACGCCGCTCAGCACGTTGAAGATGGACGTCTTGCCGGCCCCGTTCGGGCCGATGATCGCGAAGAGCTCGCTCTCCCCGACCTCGAACGACACCCCGTCGACGGCCACCACGCCGTCGAACGCCAGGCGGATCCCGTCGACGCTCAGGACAGCCATCGCTTCCTCCGCTTGTAGTGCTTGACCGCGCGGAACGACGAGGTGCCGAGACCGAGGTAGAACTCGCGGATGTCGTCGTCGGCCAGCAGCGCTTGAGCGGGTTTGTCCATCACGACCTTGCCGGTCTCCAGGACGTAGCCGTGGTCGGCGATGGAGAGCGCCATGCTGGCGTTCTGCTCGACCAGCAGGACGGTGGTGCCCTGTTCGTTGATCTTCACGACCAGGTCGCGGATCTGCTGGACGAGCAACGGCGCGAGGCCGAGGCTGGGTTCGTCGAGCAGCAGGTATTCGGGTTCCGACATCAACGCCCGGCCGATCGACAGCATCTGCTGCTCTCCGCCGGACAGATAGCCCGCGCTCTGTCTTCGCCGTTCGAGAAGCCGCGGGAAGAGCTCGTAGCAGCGGTCGAGGTTCTGCTTGAGGCGCTTGGGCCGCGCGTGCCCGCCGACCTTGAGGTTCTCCTCGACGGTCAGCTCGGCGAGGATCCTGCGGCCTTCGAGAGCCTGTTTGATGCCTCGATCCGCGATTCGAGCTGGTGAGAGCTTGTGAATCGGTTCACCGTCGAGCGTGATCGAGCCTTTGGTGACCTTGCCGTCGTGCACGTCGAGCAGGCCGCTGAAGGCCCTCATCAACGTCGTCTTGCCCGCCCCGTTGGCACCGAGCAGGGCGACTACCTGGCCTTTCGGCACCCTGAGGCTCACGCCGCGGAGCACCAGCATCACGTCGTCGTAGACAACCTCGAGGTTGCTCGCCTCCAGCACCGGCGCCTCCTAGGGCGTGGATTGCCGATCAGTATGACGTGGATCACAGTCAGTTTGACCACTGTGAGCGATTTCGTGATGCGCAGATCGCTATTGGTCCACCACTCTCCGTGTCTGTCCAGAATGGACCGAACACGATGTGTAACAACGCGTCGCATGGGTACTCACCTGGTGCAAGCAACTTCATGAGGAGGAGGTTTCGTGACCACCATTGAGAAGTCGGTGGACGTCCACGTGCCGGTGAGCACGGCTTACAACCAGTGGACCCAGTTCGAATCCTTCCCGGCGTTCATGGACGGCGTCGAGAAGATCGACCAGGTGACGCCGACCAGGACCCACTGGACCACGAAGATCGGCGGTGTCGTGCGCGAGTTCGACGCCGAGATCACCGAGCAGCACGCCGACGAGCGCGTCGCGTGGACCACGGTCGACGGACCGCCGCAGGGTGGCGTGGTGACGTTCCACCGTCTCGACAACGACACGACTCGGGTGCACCTCCAGATGGAGTACGACCCCGAGACCTTCACCGAGAAGGCAGGTACCGCGCTCGGCGTGGTGGGCCACCGGATCGAGGGCGACCTGAAGCGGTTCAAGGAGTTCATCGAAAACCGAGGTGTCGAGACCGGCGCCTGGCGAGGCGACGTCACGCCGCCGCCGCAGGTCTGATCGCGGTGCTGCACGTTGACGCCAGATCAGCACGCGGCGTTCGAGGAACTCGCGCGGACCGGTCGTGACTCGCCGCGTTACTACACGTTGCGAGACCGGCTGGTGCGCGAGTACCTCCCGCTCGCCCGGCACATCGCCCGCCGCTTCAGCGAACGCGGCGAGCCCATGGAAGACCTCGCACAGGTGGCCGCGGTCGGGTTGATCAACGCCATCGACCGGTACGACGTGGGCCGGCAGACGGACTTCCTGTCCTATGCCGTCCCCACGATCACCGGCGAGGTGCGCCGCCACTTCCGGGACCAGTGCTGGGCGGTGCGCGTGCCGCGCAGGTTGAAAGAGCTGTGCGACTCCATCGACGGCGCGACCGCCGAGCTGTCGCACAAGACCGGGCGATCTCCTACTCCCTCCGAGATCGCCCGGCACCTGGCGGTGCCGCTGTCGGACGTCTACGAGGGTCTGCGCGTGGAGAAGAACGTCTCCTTCGCGCCACTGGACTCGCTGGAGTCCTCGACCGTCGACGACCCCGCTCTGGAAGGCGTCGAGATCCACGAGGCCCTGCAGCCGATGCTGCGGGGCCTCCCTCGGCGTGAGCGGACCATCGTGGTGCTGCGGTTCTTCGGCCGGTTGACCCAGACGGAGATCGCGCGCCGCGTCGGGATCTCCCAGATGCACGTCTCGCGCCTGCTCACCAAGTCCCTGGAACAGCTGCGTCACGATCTGCTGGCGGAGGAGTGATTAATGGACGAGCGGGAATGTCCGGTTTTCGCGATACTGGTGGCATGAACCGGTTGCGGTGGCCCCAGAAGCTGGCGATCAGCACTGGCGCCCTGCTCGTGGCCTGGGGAGTGGCCGGGTTCTTCGTGACCGGTTTCTCGTCCTTCGCCGGAGAGTCCGACACCTCGATTCTGCTGCTGCGCGTCAATCCGCTGCAGAACACCCTGCACGTCGTGTTCGGTGCCGCGCTGCTGCTGGCCGCGCCTCGGCTGAAGGCGTTGAGCGGGGTCGGGCTGCTGACCGCGATGCTGTTCCTGGTGATCTTCGGGTTGGGACTGGCCCGGTACGACGACCAGGTCGTGAACTTCCTGAACGTCAATCCCGGCAGCAACGCGCTGCACCTGTTCGCCGGGTTCGCCGCGCTGGCGGCGGCCCAGGGCGCGGCGTGGTGCCGGCAGTGCGACCGGGCCGCGGCTGTCAAAGCTGCCTGAGGAGCTTGCGCACCGCCCGTTCCGGATCACCGTTGCCGATGACCTGGCCGCTCTCGAACGCCTCGACCAGGCGAGGGTCCACGTAGGACTTTCGCGCCACCGCCGGCGTGTTGCCCAGGTGTTCCGCCACTTCCTTCATCACCGAACTGATCGCGCGCTTCGACGGCTTGCCGCGTTCCTTCAACGCGTGTGCGAACGCCTCGGCCGCGCGGACCGTCGCGTGCCAGGTGCGGAGGTCCTTCACGCTGAACTCGTCGCCGACCAGCTCGCGGAAGCGTTCGTTGATGTCGTCGGCGGTGAGGTCGAAGACGCGGCAGTCCGGGGTCTGGTCCTTGAGCAGCGAGCGGGCGGCCCGCGCGAGCTTCGGATCGGTGATCTCCTCGTCGATCTCGACACCGTGCTTGGCGGGGAACCGGAACCTGACCCGGTCGCCGCGCACGCTGAGGTGCTCGCACAGCAGGGTGGCGACGCCGTGGGTGCCGTTGTCCTCGGCGTACTGCTCGTGGCCGACGCGGAAGACGCCGAGATCGAGCATGCGCAGGGCGATGGCCAGCAACCGCTTGCGGCCGCGCGTCCTCATGTCTTGCTCGATCTGCTCGCGGAAGCCCCGCAGGCGTGGGGCGAGCTTGAGCACGCGGTCGAACTTCTCGGCGTCGCGGTCGATGCGCCACTTGTCGTGGTAGAGGTACTGGCGGCGGCCCGCGTCGTCGTAGCCGATGGCCTGGATGTGGCCGTTGGGGTGCGGGGAGATCCAGACCTCCCGCCAGGCAGGCGGGATGACCAGGGCTTTCACCCTGGCGACGTCGTCCGCTGTGAGAGGCCGGCCGTGGGCGTCCAGGTACCGGAAGCCCTTGCCGTGCTTCACGCGCGTCCAGCCGGGGCCGGACGGGACGCTGCGGCGAAGTCTCATGTGGCCACCTCGTGGTTGATCAGCACGAAAGGCGGGTACCCGCTCGCCGATGAATGACTACACGGTCGGTGTGGAACAAGAGTTCCTTCTTGTTGATCCCGAGTCGCGGCGGCCGGTAGCACTGGCGCCCCGAGTCCGGGAAATCTCTCGCGCGCCTGGTGACCTGGACGTCCAGGGCGAGCTGACGCCGTTCCAGATCGAGATCGCGACCGGGGTCACCAGCTCCTTCGAAGAGCTCTCCGACCAGGTCCGGCGTGCCCGGCGGGTGCTGGTCGACGCGGCCGACGCCGCCGGGTGCCGGCTCGTCGCGACGGGCATGCCGCCGATCGGGAAAGCCGGTCCGCCGCCCGGAACGGATGACCCCAGGTATCACCAGATCGAGTACTCCCACCGAAGACTCGTGATCGGGCAGGGTGCATGCGGGCTGCACGTGCACGTGGGTGTGGAGAACAAGGCAGAAGCGCTGGCGGCGTCCAACAAGTTGCGGGCGTGGCTGCCGACGCTGCTCGCGCTGAGTGCGAACTCCCCTGTCTACGAGGGAGAGGACACCGGGTACGCGAGCTGGCGGTCGATGGTGTGGTCGCGCTGGCCGGTCAGCGGACCGCCGCCGTCGTGGGACGGCCCCGAGCACTACGACCGCACCGTCGAGGCGATCATCTCGACGCAGGCGTTGCTGGACCGGGCGATGGTGTACTGGGACGTGCGGCCGTCGCAGGATCATCCGACGGTTGAAGTGCGCGTTGCGGACATTCCGCAGCTGGCAACGGAAGTAGCCGTCCTCGCGGAGCTGATCCGGGCCCTCGTCGTGACGGAACCCTCCGAACAGAGGGTGGACGATCCCGTGCTGCGAGCGGCATATTGGCGGGCGTCGCGCGACGGGGTCGACGGACTGGCCGCCGATCCACACACCGGAAAACTCTCCCCCGCGTTCGACCGGGCAGCAGAGCTCGTTGAGCACGTTGCGGTCGCGCTGCGCGATCGCGGCACTCTGTCTACTGTGGAGCAGCAGTTGGACTGGTTGCGCCACAACGGCAGCGGTGCCGCTCGGCAACGACGCTGCCCGGACCCCGAGTCCCTTGTGGACATGCTGATCGCCCGAACGCGTGAGGACACCTGATGCGCCTGCCCGCACCCCGCGGCCACATGAGCTCCGCTCTGGTCGCCGCACTTCGCCGGCCACCGGCCCCGCGCCCGGCGTTGCTCGTCAGCGGCGGCACCAGGGAGAGCTTCCTCGACGACGACCTGCAGCTGTCGTTGTGGATCTGCTACGAGCTGCGGATGCGCGGTTTCGACGACGTCGCCCCCGGCTGGGAGGAGAACTCCTCTCTCGCCCAGTTCCACGCGGCGCTGGAATCGCGGTGGGAGTCGTCGCTGCGTTCGTTGTCCGAGACCACGCAGCCGGCGCCGCTGTCGTCCGACGGTGCGGCCGAGCTGCGCAAGCACCACGCGTTCTGGCAGCCGCGCCGCGAGATGCGCTCGGTGCTGCGCGACATCCAGGGCGACGCCTACGGCAGGCGGTCCGAGCGCACACATTCGGTGCTCTTCACCGTGACGCTGCGCGACATCGACCCGGTGGCCGTCGACGAGATGCCCGCGTTGACGCTCTCGTTGGTGAACGCGCTGTCGTTGTTCGGCCTCCACCAGCGCCTCGTGGGTTGTCTGGTCGGCTTCCTGACCGCGGTCGACACGATCGGCGGCGACCCGTTCGCCCAGCTCCTGCCCGTCCAGTGCCCGCCGGAGGACGTCCGCCTCGGCTTCACCGCGTGCCACGAGCTGCACGCCCGCCTGACCCAGCACGTCCACGCGAGTCTGGAGGCGGGCCGCACCTCGCTGAGGGGGCGTTGGCTGGTCTCGCAGGGCAGGGTTAACGTGGGCTGTTAGCAAAGCTTGTTCCGAAGGGAGAACCGTGCCCGACCCCACCGCTCTGGCCTCCGTCGTCGTCGACCGGATCGCACCCGATGTCGTGGTGCTGCACGTGTCCGGCGAGCTCGACACGACCTCCAGCAGCGAGCTGACGACACCGCTGAACACCCACGTGGTGTCCGGAACCCGTGCGATCGTGGTGGACCTCGGGGGCGTCAAGTTCCTGGGCTCGGCCGGGCTGGAGGCCTTGGTGCTGGGGCAGCAGAGAGCGGCCATGGCCGACGTGGACTTCGTCGTGGTGGCGTCGTCGCGGGCGGCGCTGCGGCCGATCGAGGCGACCGGGCTGGGTTCGGTGTTCACGATTCTGGGGTCGGTGGACGAGGCGGCGGAGCGCTACCCGTCCTGACGTCGCTGAACGACGCTCCTTCGAACATCGGCAGGTCCGAGAACGACTTGTCGTCGAAGCCGGGGACCTGAGCGAACGATGCCCCGGTAAACCAGACAGCGCTGCTGAACGCGGCTCGGCGGAACGTTGCCGGGCCCTCGAACGACGCCTCGCCGAAGTCAGCGCTTCCGGAGAAGACGGCCTCGTTGAACGACACCTCGAAGAACGACGCCTGCTGAAACGACACGAACTGGCCGAAAGAGGCACGCTCGAACTCGGTCCTGTAGCCGAACGCCGCCTCTTGGAAGTGGGTGCGCCCCTCGAACGACGCACCGGCGAACGAGGTGGTCCACCTGAACTCCGCGTCTCTGAAGTCGGTCTCGCCGAGAAACCGCGCCCCGTCGAACGTTGCGGCCCACGGCCGGCACCTGTTCAGGGTGAAGTTGATGAGCACCGCCCCGGTCAGGTCGATCCGCCGTTGCCCCCAGTAGATCCCCATGTTGTTCGGACGCAGGTGCGTGGCCAGGATGCGCTGCGCGGTGAGGCGCACCTCCCGTTCCTGCTGCGCCTCGACCTGCACGCTCGGATCTTCAGGCGGTGTGTAAGGCATGCGCAGGTAGGCGCACAGCACGTCGACGATGGTCTGCTGCATGTCGGAGTGCTGCTGGCCCAGCCGTTCCAGCGCGTACAGCCCGCCCAGCCGGACCGGCGCCTGCGGCTCGCCCAGCTGCTGCACGGCCTTCGTGTACAGCTCGGTGATCCGGCGGGCTTCCGCGTCCGCGTTGGTGTCGGCCTGAGCCTGTTCCTGGTGGCGTTGCCGTCGTGCGGCCAGGTACAGGGTGAACAGGCCACCGCCCCCCAGCGCGATGCCGGACGCCACCTTCACCACGTCGAGCTGCGCCAGCGTGCGCTTCTCCGGATCGGTCCACGCCTGCCCGTTCACCCACGTCCACAGCGTCACCAGCACCGCGGTCGTCAGCAGCAGGATCGCGACCGCGACCACCGGCATCGTCCAGGGCGACATGGGCTTCTTGGTCGTCATGCCCTACAGGGTCGCGCGAAACACCCGCGGCGCTACCAGGGAAGGGTGCCGTTGGCGTCGAAGTAGCCACCGGTCGGGCCGTCCGGGCCGATCTGCGCCATCCGCACGATGATCTCGGCACCCTGCTCGACGGTCTGCCGGCCGCTACCCCGGTTCAGGTCGGTGGCGGTGAACCCCGGCTCGACCGCGTTGATCCGCATCCGCGGGAACGCCTTCGCGTACTGCACGGTCACCATGTTGACCGCGGCCTTCGACACCGGATAGGCGACACCGGGATACCCGCTGCCCTCGGCGGCCGTGGCCAGCGAGGCGAGGCGGCTGCTCACGTTCACCACGACCGGCGCGGCGGAGCGTTCCAGCAGCGGCAGGAAGGCGTGCAGGACGCGGACGATGCCGAACAGGTTGACCTCGAACGTTTCCTTCATCAGCTCGGCCGTGAGCTCCCCGGCCCCGACCACGCCCGACTCCGTCCACTCCGGAGCGATGCCGGCGTTGTTGACCAGCACGTCCAGTTCTCCCACGGTTTTCGCCGCCGCGGCGACAGAGGAGTCCGAGGTGACGTCGATCTGCACGAACCGGGCGCCGACGGCGGCGGCCGCCTCTTCGCCACGTTCGGCGGAGCGGCTGCCCAGCCACACATCGTGGCCTGCCTGGACGAGCTGTCGAGCGGTTTCGAGGCCGAGGCCCTTGTTGGCGCCGGTGATCAGGACGGAAGACATACCTGCAACCTAAGACCTGGAGCGCACTCCACGGCAAAGAGATTCAGTCCTGGCCGATGTCCTCGTACCAGAGCTCGGGGCGCTCGGCGATGAACGTGGTCATCAGCTCGATCAGCGAAGGATCGTCGACGACCGTGATGCCGACGCCGTGCTCGGCCAGCCAGTCGTGGCCGCCGTGGAACGTCGTGGCCTCGCCGATCAGCACGTGGGAGATGCCGAACTGGCGCACCAGGCCGCTGCAGTACCAGCACGGCGAGAGGGTCGTGACCATGGTGGTGCCGCGATAGCTGCGCTGGCGGCCCGCGTTGCGGAAGGCCGAGGTCTCCGCGTGCATGGAGGCGTCGCCGTCCTGCACGCGGCGGTTGTGACCCCGGCCCAGCAAACGGCCGTCGCCGTCGAAGAGTGCCGCGCCGATGGGGATCCCGCCCTCGGCGAGTCCCATCCGCGCCTCTTCGACGGCGACGGCCAGCATGTCCTCAGCAGCAGTCATGCAGCTGAAACTACTTCGTCTTGAACAACTTCACCGTCATCGACGTGCCGGACTGACGGAGAACCTTCAGGCCGACACCGACGGCGGGCAGCTTCACGCCCGCGTTCGGCTGCTCGGCGAACCAGAACTGCTTGGTGTCGTCGAACGTCGGCTGGGCCGCCGCGCCGCGGATGTAGGACGCCTTGCCGTTGACGTGCAGCGTGAAGGAGTCGGACTTCTGCAGGCCGAACGGCGCGTCGTAGCCGCTGACGCTCACGGACCACTTGGCGCCCTCGAGGTTGTAGAGCGGCGCCGGGTTGGCGTCGATCGGCAGGATCAGGCCCTCACCGGGGTGCTCGCTCACGTTGTTGTCGAGGAACGAGGTGTTCCACAGCGACACCAGCAGACCGTCCTGGTACGCGAAGTGCTCCACGAAGTCGGGCTTGTCCGGGAAGCTGTAGCGGTAGGGGCCGGTCTTGTTGTACTGGCCGTACGACTCGTAGGTGCGGTTCGACGCGATGTAGAACTGGTCGAACGCCTTCGTCTCCTTGCCCACCGTCGTGCGGAACCCACGCGTGGTCCACGGGGAAGCCGCCTCCGCGCCGTCCGTCAGCACCGGGGCGCCGTCGGCGGTCACGGTGATGTCGTCGGCGAAGAAGCCCTGCAGCGCCAGGGCGCCGTCGGTGCGGTAGGCCAGGCGCAGCTTGGTGTTCTTGCCCGCGTAGGCGTTCAGGTTGACGCTCAGGTCGACCCACTGCCCGCCGGACGACGCGCTCAGCGCAGGCGCGTTCGCCGAGTCGCGCTGGAACGGCTGCCCGTTCGCCACGCCGTCGAGCTGCGTCCAGCTGCCGTCCTCATTGGACGCTTCGACGTAGAGGTAGTCGTAGTCCACCTCGATGTCGTAGCGGGCCTTCATGCTCAGCGACGCCGACGTCTTGCCGCGCAGGTCCAGCGGCACGGTCATGGAGTTGTCGAGGTCGTTGCCCTTGTCGCTCCACCACATCTTGGTGCCCGCGAACGGCGCGCCGTAGTCGAACGACTTCGAGATGTCCGGCAGCACCACGACGAGACCCTGGGCCTTGGCGGTGTTGTACTCGTGCGGACCGAGCTCGAACACCTTCTCCTGCCCCGCGACCGCGACCTCGTAGTCGAGCCAGCCGAGCTGCAGCTTGTCCCACGCGGAGAACTCGTTGGCTCGCTCACCGGGAGCCTCGCCGGGCGCGTTCACCCGGTTCTGCGCCATGATCGACCACCAGTTGACGCCGTTCGAGCCGCCCGCGGTGTCGTAGTGGTCCGGCAGGCCGAGGTCGTGGCCGAACTCGTGCGCGAAGACGCTGACGCCGCCGTTCTCGGGCTGCACGGTGTAGTCGCCGACCCAGATGCCGGTGTCACCGATCTGCGCGCCGCCGAGCTTGTTGGTGCCGGGGCCGGTCGAGTAGTTCTTGAACGCGTACCCGCGATGGCTCCACAGCGCGTCCTCACCCTGCAACGGGTCGCCGTCGGCCTGGTCACCACCCGCGTGCACGATCTGGAAGTGGTCGATGTACCCGTCGGGCTCGTTGAAGTCGCCGTCGGAGTCGTAGTCGTAGCGGTCCCACTGGTCGTACTCGGCCAGCGCCGCCTTGATCTGAGCGGTGGTCTTGCCCGCGGCCTGCTGGTCCGCGACCCACTGCGTGACGGCGTCCTTGATCAGCTCACGCGAGTTGTTGCAGATGTTCTCGTTGCACGGGTAACCGTTGCTGCGGCCGTAGCGCGCCTCGTTGTACTTGACCTTGACCCAGTCCGTGACGAGACCGTTGACCGTGTACCGGCCGCTCGACTGCTTGTCGTAGAAGTTCGCGACCGAGTTGGCGTCCTTCTTGCGGCTGAAGTACAGGTCCTGGAAGTACTTCTGGCTGAAGTCCGGGTGCCAGATCGTGGTGTTGTCCACGGCCCGGTTCGGCTCGGGGATCTGGTTGTGCGCCGGCCCGTCGAACCGCTGCGGCCCCGGCGTGGCGGGGTTCGTGTCGCGGTCCGGGTAGTCCGGGTGCCGCTCGTTGCCGAACTCCGCCAGGATCACGAAGATCTTGTCGGTCTTCTCGCGCTTGAGCTCGACGTACTGGTCCTTGTTCTGCTTCTTGCCGACCTTCGCGACGGTGCTGGTGCCGCGCTTCTCGGTCTTGGCCTCACCAGTCAGCACCTCGGCCAGCGCCTGCTGCTTCAACGCGCGGCGCTTGAGCTCCAGCTCGTGGGGCTGCTCGTCGGACTGCTGCCGCACCTGCGGCTCTGGCTGCTGCGCCGGCACCGCGACGGCCGGTGTCACCAGGCCGGTCGTGAGCAGCGTGAGCGCCGCTGCTCCCGCCAATAGTCTTCGCACGTTGTTCGTCCCCTCTCGGATCCGGAGGGCACGCTACGTAGCTGATCTGCGGCTCAACACGTCCGAAAGTCGGGACTAACCGGACAGCCCGCAGGCGGCAAGGTTCCCTTCATCGACGTGGGCCGGACAGCCTGTGCGCGCGGACACGCTCCAGGAGGCTCACTTCGGCGGCAGGGCCTCCACGAAGTCGCGGCACCGCCCGATCCAGTCGTCCAGCGCTGAGTCCTCCGACACAGCCGCGCCGTCCACCACGACCCAGCCCTTCATCGGCCGGCCGGTGAAGTCGAACACCCGCGCGCCGGGCTCGGTCAGCGCGTCGGCGTGCGCTTCGGGGCCCACGCGGGCGATCAGGTCCGTGCCCATCACGCCTACCAGCATGTTTCCGTTCCACATGAACACCACGCCGCCGAACATCTTCTTGGCCACCACGCCCGGCAGCGGTCCCAGCACGTCACCCAGGCGGTGGGCGAGGCCCTCGTCGTAAGCCATGGGCTGAATACTGTCTCAGCGAGTTGCCAGGCGCCTCTCAGTTTCGTGTGGCTTCATGGACATACAGGACATTAGGAGGCCATCTTGTTCGGCTTGGTCGGCTTCGTGCTCTTTTGGCTGCTGACGCTGTTCATCCTGGTGATGATCGGCCGGATGATCGTCGACTGGGCCATCACGCTCGAGGCCCGCGGCGACTGGGTGTGGAAGGTGCGCCGGGTGACGCACGCGGTGACCGAGCCCGTGTTGGCGCCGGTGCGCAAGGTGTTGCCGCCGCTGCGGTTCGGCGGGTTCGGGCTGGACCTGGCGTTCACGGTCGTGTTCATCGCCGCGTTGATCCTCAGGTCGATCGTGGCATGAGGACGCCAGGGTTCAGCACGCCCGCGGGGTCCAGTGCGGCCTTGGCACCGGACAACGCCAGACCGAACGCGTCCGGCCGCTGGCGGGTGTACCAGGGCAGGTGATCACGGCCCACGGCGTGGTGGTGCGTGATGGTGCCGCCCGCCGAGATCAACGCCTCGGACACCGCGGCCTTGATCTCGTCCCACTGCGAGGTCAGGCTCCCCCACCGCCCCGGCGCGTAGATGCCGTAGTAGGGCGCCGGGCCGTCCGGGTAGACGTGAGTGAAGCGGCACGTCACGATGCCGACGCCGCACACCGCTCGCAAAGCGGAGGTCGCCGCCTCAACGACCGCCGCGTGCAACGAGGCGAACCGATCCCAGGTGCACGCTGTCTCGAACGTCTCGGTGATCATCCCGTGCTGGGCCATCGCGTCGCGCTGATAAGGCATGCGCAGGAACGACTTCCGCCACTGCGACGCCGCTCCCTCGATGACCTCGCCGTCGCCGCACAGCTCCACAGCCCGCGCCAGCAACGCGTCCACCGGGTGGTCGGCCGACTCGAATGCCAGCACCAGCACCGAAGAAGCCGCACCGGCGTTCAGAAAAGCTTCAGCCGGATCCAGCAGCCGGCAGTTGGCGGGATGCAGCCCGGACTGCGCGATCGACCGCGTCGCCTCGACCGCGCGCTCCCACGACTCGAACCGAACCGAAGCCCCGGCGCGGAACACCGGCGGCGACTGCAACCGCATCCACGCCTCGGTGATCACGCCCAACGTCCCCTCGGAACCGAGGAACAGCCGGTCGGGCGACGGACCGGCCCCTGAACCCGGCAACCGCCGCGACTCGGAAACGCCGGCGGGAGTGACGACTCGGAGCGACTCGGTCAGGTCGTCGATGTGCGTGTAGAGCGTCGCGTAGTGGCCACCGGCGCGGGTCGCGAGCCAGCCGCCGAGTGTGGAGAACTCGAACGACTGCGGGAAGTGCCGCAACGTCAGCCCGGAAGCCTTCAGCTGCGCCTCCAGCGACGGCCCGAACACACCCGCCTGGACGCGCGCGGCACGGGACACCGGATCGACCTCCAGCACCCGGTCCAGCAACGAGAGATCCAGCGTCACCACCCGGTCCAGCTCTCGCGGCTCCACCCCGCCGACCACGGAAGTGCCGCCACCAAAGGGAATCACCGCGACACCGGCCGAGGAACACCAGTCCAGCACGTCGACGACGTCCTGTTCGGTACGTGGCCGCGCAACGGCATCCGGCAACGGCCCGACGTCACCGGAGAGGTTCCGCGTGACGTCGCGGTAGGCCTGACCGCGGGCGTGCGAAAGCCGGTCGAGCACGTCGGTCGAGTAGAGATCACCAGGTGGAGAGACCCGAGGCGGTGGCACGTCCAAAGACGAGGGATCCGGCGCGGCGTGGAACGTCAGGTCCGCGTCCGGCAGCACCGCCCGCACCCGAGCGACCAGCGCGTCACGCTCCTGCGGGGTGACGGCGTCCTCGACGTTGCCCCAGCCCCACCACGACCTCGTTGTCATGCCGAGCAACCATAAGCGAAACGTCGCAGTTCTGGAATACCTGGAACCGGAAAGCACTAGCGTCGCGTCCATGAAGCCCTGGGGGATCGTGGCTTTGATCGCGGCTGTGCTGGCCACGCTCGCCTACATCGCGTTGAGACCAGAAGGCGACGGGGCGACCGACGACGATGCCGACCGCTCGGCGGAGTGCCTCGCCAGATACCCGGTGCCGGACAGCGCGGCGTCGTTCGCACGCCGCGAGCTGGAGCCGTACAGCCAGTGCGGCGGCTGGGACGTCATCGAGTACACCGACATCGGCAACCGCCTCACCGACACCGACCAGCCCAGCTCGCGCCTGGTCATCCGCATCCACCACGACGAGCACACCGCCCTGTGGTCCCACCAGGACGCCATCACCGCCTGCTACCGCGTGGAGTTCGACTACTACGGCCTCGACAGCGGCCCCTCCCGGGTCAAGTGCCCACCCGGCGCGCCGGCGCTGCTCCCGCCGGGCATCAAGCACGGCGGCGTGCCCGACAACTACAAGGATGCCTTCAAGGCGGCTTTATCCGCGCTCCCATCCGCCCCCAACCGCGACGAGGTGCTCGGTGCGGTGCGCGCGAAGCTGCCACAGTTGCCGATCGACGAGCACGGGCAGCCCTGGCGCGAACCGACCCTGGACGCGTTCGTCGACAACGGCGGCATCGGTATCACCGCCGACGGCACGAAAGGCCAGTGCCTCGAAGGCACCCGCCTCGCGGACGGCACCGTCACAGTCGAGGTTCAGACCCCCTCTGACATACCGGAGGTCACCAAGACCTGCACCGCCGAAGGCGCACTGCTCTCCAAGCGCCCGCTGAAGTGACCTAGCCCGCCCCGAAGCACACGAAGCCAACGGCCGCAGCGTAAGCAGCGTCGTCGACCGCAGCCCGTTGCACCGCCGCCAAAGCCTCGGCGGGCGCCATCCCGGCAGCCAGCTTCTGGTGCAGCTCCACCATCACCGGCGCCGTCCCGTCGGTCGGCACCGGCACCACGGGCGCGATCAACGTCCGAGTGCCCAGGCTCAGCAGTGCCGCCGTGAACCCCATCAACTCATCGCCAGGCCGAACCGCCGACTGCCCGGTGTCACAAGCCGACAGCACCACGCGGGTCGGCGGCTGGTGCAAGCGCTCGATGTCGTAGACGGTCAACGGCCCATCAGCCAGCTCCAGCGCCGAGAACAACGGGTTGTCGACGCGGAACGACCCGTGCGCCGCGATGTGCGCCAGAGCAGCACCGTCCATTGCGGACGCGACCGCGCTCACCGTCGCCTCGGCGTCGACCAGAACCCGGCCGGGCACGTGCGCACTGATCGCCTTGATCTCCGCGGGCGCGGCGGCCATCCGAGGCCCGGCGGCCAGCACCGCCTCGCCGGACGCGTCAGCCACGGAACAAGCGCGCAACCACACCGAGGCGGACGGCGCGACGGTCACCTGACGCTCCAACACGGCCCACGGCAGCCCGTTCAACGCGCCGGTCGGCACCACGACCAACGGCCGCCCGTCGATCCGCGCGGCCAGCGGCGCCATCAACCGCTGAGCCAGCAACGAAGCAGCGTGAGCAGCCGAAGACCGCGCCACCGCCAGGTTCGGCAGCTGCGGCGGCAAGGTCACCAGCCGGTGCAACGCGAAGCGCAGCAACCGGATCTCGCGGACCGCACCTTCCGCCGGCCCGAGCGAGTGCAGCGTGGCCCGGCCGCCGGCCAGCACCACCGCCATCAGCTCGCCGCCGTACTCCACGAACTCGATCAGCGCGGCAGTGCCCAAGGCACCACCCAGCGCGGCGACGGACGGCGGCTTGAACACCGCCACCTCACCGGACATCTGCCGAGTCAGGTCGCGCACCCGTTGCTCGGCCCGCACCAGCTTCACCCGCAACGCACCCGCGGGCTTCCCGGCCAGCAGAGCGGACTCGATGTCCGCCGACACCGCGCGCAACGACGCCAAAGCGTCCTCAAGACGTGGATCATCCGGCGGCGACACGGCCTTCATCCGCAACGCCCCGGCCCGCCAGCTCTCCGTCCACGACAGGACTCTGGCCGCGTTCCCGGAGGCCACGGCCAGCCCCAGCCCCTCCAGCGCCAGCGCCTGCCCCTGCACCCCGGTCGACGCCCGCAGCTCGGCCGCACCCAGCGAGACCCGGTACTCGTCCAGCAACCCGATCCCCCGGCGCAGCGCGGCCGACGTCCCCCGGACATCCCCGGAAAGCTTGCGCCGCAACGCTTCCGCGTACCAGCCACGCACCCGCAGCCCCGCTGGACCGCGCAACCGCGAAGCAGCCGCGACGGACAGCTCCGCCACCGCCCGCGCACGATGGCCGAGATCAGCCGCCACCAGCCCGGCGTCGATCCGGGCCTCCAGAGCGGGCAACCGCCAGTCCATCGCGTCCAGCTCGGCGGCCACGCGGGACAACGCCAGCCGCAACGGCCGCGTCCGGTCACCGCGCAGCACGGCGGCGTGCAGCTCCAGGTACCGCGCTCCGGCAGCCCACAACAGCCTCTGCTCACGCCGGAAGCGGCGGCGTGCCTCAGCGGCAAAAGCATTAGCCGCGTCCGGATCGTCGTCCAGCAAGGCGATCCGCGCGCGGAAGTACAGCGCCTCCGACACGCCCAGCGGGTTCTTCAACGCCTTCAGCTCGGTGATCGCCCGATCGGCCGCCACGCGCGCCTCGTCCAGCAGCGGCACCGACACCAGCAGCTCCAGCCGGTTCACCAGCAGCACGGGACGCATCACGTCGAGCCGCCGGTGCACCTCCTCCGCCTTGTCGAACAGGGTCAGCGCGGCCGGCACGTCACCGGACCGGGTCGCCATGATCCCGGCGTTCCAGTGCACGTCCGCGACGCCGAGCTCCTGCCCCAGCTCCCCCAGCAACGCAGCCGCGATCTCGAAGTCGGCGGAGGCCTCGCGCATGTCACCGACATACGCGCGCACCAGGCCGCGGTTGTTGTGCGCGCGGGCCTCGACGAGCTTGTCGCCGACCCGGCGTGCCCCGGCGATCGCGGCCGTGTAGTCGCGCTGCGCGTCGTCGTACCGGGTCAGGTAGTGGAAGACGACACCGCGCTGCATCAACGCGGCCACCGCGTCCGCACCGGAAAGCTCCGGCATCGCGAGGTCCAGCATCTTCAACGCCTGCTGATGCTTACCGGTGTACGCGAGCACCCACGCCAGCGACATCTGCGCCAGAGCGGACAAACGCGGCAGCGAGGCATCAACGGCGATCTTGATGGACCGGCGCAGGTGCCGTGCCGCGCCGGCGAAGTCGTGCATCTCGCGCAGTGCGAGACCGATCGCCCGCTCGGCGATCGACCATTCCGCGCGATCTTCCGTCGTGCGGAGGACCGCGCGGGCCATCTCGACGGCCGCACGCGGGTTGCGCTGCCTGGCCTCCAGCGCGTCCGCCGCACAAAAGTCGGTCACGGCGTCACTTTATCCGCTGTGGTAGCTTGATCAAGCTCGGTCGGGGTGCCCGTCAACGCTGCTTTAGTGAGGCCGTGGTGTCAAAAACGCCAGAAAGCGCGGAGCTTTACCAAAAAGCTTTTCTGCAGCTCATCGCCGAGGACAAGAACATCAGCTTCCACGCCGAACGCGGGCGTGAATTCCTTTACCGGCCCGGCCAGCTGCTGGTCAGCGCCGAGGATCAGCAACGCGTGATCGAAAAGCTGCGGGAAAACAACATCGTCGCGCGCCCCGGCGAAGGATTCGCCGGAATGGCCCGGCTGACGTTGCCGAACAACGCGGAGGAGATTCCCCGCATCGTTCGATTGTTGCGAGATCAACGAAACTGGCCTAATCAGCGGGTGCCACTCGTGCAGCCGCACCACGTGATCGTCGGCCACGGCGGTCTGGTGATGGGCAACCCCGGCGACCGGCCCTACCCGACCGACCCGATCAGCGCGCCCAAGATGGACGAGCGCCTCAGGGACGTCCGCGTCGGCATCATCGACACGGGCATCTCCCAGGGCGCCGACAGCGACCACTCCGAGTGGTTCGCCGAGCGCTACGCCAAGGAGGCCGACGACGTCGACCCCGCCTTCAGCAACGGGGACGTCTTCGCGTTGCAGGGCGGGCACGGCACGTTCGTCGCGGGCGTGATCCAGGGCGCCGCGCCCGGCGTCACGTTCGACCCCGAGATCGCGCTCGACGCCAACGGCTTCGGCGACGAGGAACGGCTCTGCCGCAAGATCACCGAGCTGGGCCGCAAGAAGATCAACGTCCTCAACCTCTCGCTGGGCTGCTTCACCGAGGACGACGTGGCGTCCGAACCCCTTCGCCGCACGATCGACGCCCTGCCGGACGACATCGTCGTGGTCGCCTCCGCGGGCAACTCCGGCACGCAGCGGCCGAGCTGGCCCGCCGCCCTGTGCGGGGTCACCGCGGTCGCCGCCGCGGAGCAGACCGAGGACGGCGCGATCATCCCTGCCTGGTACTCGAACTGGGGCCACTGGGTCGATGCCTGCGCGATCGGCAACCGCGCGTCGACCTACCTCAAGGGCGAGTGGAAGCTGCCGGGCGAGTCCTCTACGCCGTTCGCGCTGTGGGCTTACTGGTACGGCACGTCGTTCGCCGCGCCCCTGGTGACCGGCCGGATCGCCGCCACGATGGCCTCGGACGGCATCACCGCAGCTCAGGCACGTGACAAACTGTTGAGTGAGCCGGAGTTCGCCCCCGGCTACGGAGTTTTCGTCAAATAGTTGTATCTGGGGAGCAACCTCGGCCTCCGCCAGTTGTGACCGCAAGGAGTCGACGTGACCGCAGGATCCCCGATCGCCGCGCTCGTGAGCGCGGCGGCCGAGGGCGACCAGTCGGCGTGGAACGAGATCGTCGACCGGTACACGCCGCTGGTGGTGTCGGTGATCTACAAGCACCGGCTTCGCCCGGCGGACGCGGCCGACGTGAACCAGACGCTGTGGCTTCGGCTCGTGGAGCAGATCGGCCGGCTCCGGGAGCCGGAGGCGCTGCCCGGCTGGATCATGACGACCACCCGCAACGAGTGTCTGCGCGTGCTGCGCGTGCAGCAGCGGACGCACCTCTACGACCCGTTGTCCGAGTCCGATGCACTGGAGTCGGAGCAGCTGGACGCGGACGTGGAGTCCGACCTGCTGGCGGTGGAGCGGCGGCAGGCCTTGCGGGACGGGTTCGCCGAGCTCACGGACCAGTGCAAGCGGTTGCTGACGAAGCTGATGACGGACCCGCCGCCGAGCTACCAGGTCGTGAGCGAAGAGCTCGCGATGCCGGTCGGCAGCATCGGCCCGACGCGGATACGTTGCCTGGAGAAGCTGCGCAAGACCCCTGCTCTCTCAGCGTTCCTGGGAGGGCCGGCGACGAGAGGAGGTGTGCTGGGTGCGGCACGACTGGGACAGTGACGAAGTACTGCTCGACGCCTTGCGCGACGCGTTGAGCACACCTTCCGAGGAAGTCCCGCCGGAGTTCGTGGAGGCCGCGAAGGCCGCCTTCACCTGGCGGAACATCGACGAGGAACTGCTGCTGATCACGTCGTACGACTCGGTGCTGGACGACACGCTGTTCGCTCGCGCCAGGTCCACCGCGACGGCCAGGCAGCTGGTGTTCGACGCGCACGACGTGGCGTTGCAGGTCGAGGTGTCGGCGGCGGGGATCACCGGTCAGCTGATGCCGGCCACCGGTTCGGTCACGCTGGTGACGCCTTCCGGTGACCACGAAACGGCGGCCGTCGACGAACTGGGGATGTTCGTGATGGGGATGGCACCGCGCGGACCGGTGAAGTTCCGGTTCGCCAGCGGTTGCACCGATTGGTTTATCCTCTGAACACCATTCGAGTGACAGTGGAATTCATTCGTTCGGCCTACATCTGCGGCCAGTAGGGTTGTCGACGCTCCGAATTCGCGTCGCGAGAGGTGTGCCGCTGTGGTCGATCGAGTCAGCTGGGTGCCGGAAGGTGTCAACGTCGACGTGCCGAGTTCCGCCCGGATCTACGACTACCTGCTCGGCGGCGGGCACAACTTCGAAGCGGACCGCGAGACGGCAGAGGCGCTGATCAAGGTGCTGCCGGTGCGCGGCATGGCGCGGCTCAACCGCGCCTACCTGCGCCGGGCCGTGCTGGAGCTGGCGGACCTCGGCATCCGGCAGTTCCTGGACCTCGGCTCGGGCATCCCTACGGTCGGCAACGTGCACGAGGTGGCGCACGAGGTCGCTCCCGAGTCGAAGATCGTGTACGTCGACTTCGAACCGGTCGCGATCACGCACGCCGAGCTGATGCTGGCCGACGAGCCGAACGTGACGGCGTTGCTGGCCGATCTGCGCGAGCCGGAGAAGGTCGTCGCCCAGGCCCGCGAACACCTCGACTTCTCCCAGCCGATCGGGTTGCTGGTCGTGGGCGTCCTGCAGTTCATCCCGGACTCCGACGACCCGTGGGGCGTGTTGTCGCGTTACGTGGAAGCGCTCTCGTCCGGTTCGTACCTGGCGCTGTCGCACTTCACCGCGGACAGCATGCCGGCGGCCATGGCGGCCGGTAGGGAGATCTTCGCGAAGACCGCGGAGCCGATCACCCCGCGCACCAAGGCCCAGGTGGCGGACATGCTGGCGGGCACCGAGATCATCGAGCCCGGCATCGTGTTCACGCCGCAGTGGCGGCCGGAGACTCCCGAGGACGTCGGCGACGACCCGGCGAAGGCGAACCTCTACGCCGCGGTGGGCCGCAAGCCCTGATGACTCCCTCGCCCCTCGCACAGCGCTGGGCGGCTGTTCTGATCGAGAGCTCGTACTCGCCGATGTCTCGGCGGAAGCTGACGCAGCATCTCGACGAACACGCCGCCCGGCTGCGTGCTGGGCAGGCCGCGATCGCCATCGGCGAGTGGCTGGTGCGCAGGCGCTTCACCGGGCCGGACTCGTTGCGGCGCACGCTGGAGGTGCTGGCGCCGGAGTTCCCGCCCGAGGTGCTCGGCGCGCTCGCGGCCGGGTACGTGCGGGCGACGCGCGACCAGTTGTTCGCCGAGCAGGAGAAGGTCAAGAACGCGCTGCTGAAGGCCGTCGAGGACGCGCAGCGCGACCTGCACGACAGCGAGGCCAGGTTCGCCCAGGTCTTCGCGTCGACCGCGGCGGGCATCGCGATCTTCGACCTGCTCGGCACCGTCGTCGAAGCGAACGACGCGCTGGCTTCGATGCTCGGGTACGAGGAGATGCCGAAGGAACTCTTCACCGAGGCCGACGCGCTGGAGCTGGCGACCGCGTGCTCGCGCATGATCGCGTCCTCTGTGGACACTGATCGGCGCGAGTGGGAGCTGACTCGCGGCAACGGCGACACGGTGTGGGCGAACGTCGTGCTGTCGGTGCTGCGCGGGTCGGACGGGCTGCCGAAGTTCTTCGTCGCGCTGATCGAGGACGTGACCGAGCAGCGGATGCTGCAGGAGTGGCTGCGGCGCCAGTCGTTGACGGACCTGCTGACCGGACTGCCGAACCGCTCGTCGTTCACGGACAAGCTGGAGTCCGCGCTGGCGTCCGGTGCCCAGTACACGCTGGGATACCTGGACGTCGACAGTCTGACGATCGTGAACGACGGACTCGGCTACGTCGCCGGCGACGCGGTTCTGGTCGAGGTCGCGCGACGGCTGCGGGTCGCGCTGCCGGACGCCGTCGTGGCGCGGGTCGGCGGTGACGAGTTCGTGGTGCTGATCCAGGGATCGCCGGACGTGGCCGCACTCGCCGCGATGATCGACGAGGAACTCTCCGAGCCGGTGTACCTGGAGGGCGCGGGCGTCGCGGTGTCGACGTCCATCGGGTTCGTGCACGCGGCCGGGCCCGGCGTCGACCCGAACGTGGTGCTGCGGCGGGCGCATTCGACGTTGCGGCGTGCCGAGACCGGCGGCAAGAGACAGTGGGCGTTCTACGACCACGAGGCGGACGTGGCCGATCGTGCCCGGTTCGCGCGGATCGCGGCCATGCCCGGTGCCTTCGAGAACGGCGAGATCTCCGTGGAGTACGCGCCGGTGTCGTGGGTGTCGGGCTCGCTGGCCTTCGTCGAGGCTTCCGTGCGATGGGGCGTTTCGCGGCATGACGACGTGGTGGCCTACGCCGACGCGCTGGGCCTGGCTGCACGCCTGGGGCAGATGGTGTTGCACGACGCGTGTTCGCGCGGCGAGCCGGTGTTGATCAGGCTGTCCCGGGACCAGTCACGGGACCCGGACCTGGCGGCGCACGTGCGGTCGAACCTGCGCGCGTGTGCTTTCCCGGCTTCGTCGTTGTTCGTGGCGCTGGACGTGCGGGCGATGCCGGACGGCGAGGAGAACCTCGAAGTGCTGCACGACATGGGTGTCCACGTGTTGCTGCACGAGTTCGGCGGCGGGTTCGCCGGTTTGTCCACTGTGGATCGCAGCCCGGTGTGGGGTGTGCGGCTCGCGCCGGCGCCCTCGGAACGGCTGGCGCGGCAGGGATTGGCGCTCATGGTGCCGTTGCTGCGATCGGCGGGCGTGCACGTGATCGGCGGGCCGGGCGACCGGGACGAGCTGCAGGCGCTGGGCGTGGACCTGGCGGTGGGCCTCCCGGTCTGAGTTCCCGGGAGGCCCACCGTCGCGGTCAGGCCGCGTCGACGACCTCGGCGAGGTCAGCCTTGGCGGAGCCGGCGAAGAGCTGCTCGACGCGCCTCTTCTCCGCCGCGTTCGGGCTGGTGTTAGGGCACTGGATGCCACCGGTCGAACCCGACATCAGGCTGGAGCACGGCCCGGGCTTGACGTCCGGCAGGCCCAGGATGTGACCCATCTCGTGGGCGGCGATCCGAACCCTGTTGTAGCCCTGGTCGACCGCCTGCTTGCCCATCCAGATCTTGCCGTTGCCCAGCGAGGTCGGCTGGGCCCGCGGCCAGCCGGGGTCCGACACGATGGTGAAGTTCGCGCGGGTACCGGGCTGAGCCTTCGCGATCTGGACGTTCTTCACGCTGGAGTTCCAGACCTTCACGGCCTCCGTGATGTCCGACTCGTACTGAGCCGCACCCGTGGAGTCGTAGGTGAGACGACGAACAGCCTGTGCGGTGCCGGCGAAGACCGTTGACAGGGCGGCCGCCGCTGCCAGCACAGCAATTGTTTTGCGCAGGAACACAGGAATCTCCTCGCAATGCAGGGTAATTGCTCCCCGACTGTATCGCCGAAGCGTTGGCGCACAAGAAGAGTCAAGTGTCAATCAGCACTGGCACGGTCCAGTGCGTTGGTAGGAAGAACGCCTCGGTGCTGCGGTTTCGTGTTCCTGAGCCACGAACAGACCGCCGCCGGAAGAGGGGTATAACTGTTGACGCCCCCTGGATCTGATGGTCCAGAGGGCGTCACCGAGATGAGGCGGTTCAGGCGAACGAAGGCTGCCGCAGCGCGTGCTCCACCAGCGCGATCAGGATCTGCTTCGTCGACTGCCGGTTCCGTGCGTCGCAAGGAATTATCGGCACCGAGGACGGGATCGTCAGCGCGTCCCGCACCTCCTCGGCCCGGTGGTGCATCAGGCCGTCGAAGCAGTTCACCGCGATCACGTAAGGGAGTTCGCGGTCCTCGAAGAAGTCGATGGGCGCGAACGCCTCGTCGATCCTGCGGGTGTCGACCATGACCACGGCGCCGATCGCACCGCGGACCAGGTCGTCCCACATGAACCAGAACCGGTGCTGTCCGGGCGTGCCGAACAGGTAGAGGATCAGGTCCTTGTCCAGCGACACGCGGCCGAAGTCCATGGCCACCGTCGTGGTGACCTTGTCCGGCACCGCGGACAGGTCGTCGACACCGACCGAGGCCTGCGTCATGACGGCCTCGGTGGTCAGCGGGGTGATCTCGGAAACCGAGCCGACGAACGTCGTTTTACCGACGCCGAACCCTCCCGCGACGACGATCTTCGCCGACGTCGCGGTCAGGTCGACCCCAGGTGACCCGGGACGACCCGGAGCACCGTTGCTCATGGGGAGCTTCTCTCTACTCAGGCGCGCATGGAAACGTGCAGCTGGGCACGGATCTCCGGCGTCAGCTGGAGACCCACCCGCTCCACCAGCCGGGTCATCGCGTAACCGATGAGCCCGATGTCGCAGTTGGGCGCGGCGAGCACGGCGAGGCAGGACCCGTCGCTGATGGACATCAGGAAAAGATAGCCCCGTTCCATCTCGACGACGGTTTGTTTCACCTCACCCGCCTCGAAGCAACGCGCCGCGCCGAGGTTCAGCGAAACCAGGCCGGACGACACAGCGGCCAGCTGTTCGGCGCGGTCGTGCGGGAGCCGGTCCGACGAGGCGAGCAGCAGACCGTCCGCCGAGACGACGATCGCGTGCGCGACACCGGCGACCCTGCTGACGAAGTCCTCGACCAGCCAGCTGAAGTTGTCCAGTTCCTCAGTCGCGGTGGTCACTGGTGTTCCCTTTCTGCGATCACGGGGATGCCACCGACGGCGGAGTCGAAGAGCGACTCGCGGCCCATCTGGACACCCTTCTGGTACGTGGCGAACCGCTGGCGGAGCCGTTCCGCGGAACGGCCTCCGGTGCCGGCGGCGGCCAGCTGGGGAACGGGTGACGACGGTTTGGGAGAGGAGCCCGGGACCAGGCGCGCCTTCGGGACGCGCTTGGGCAGGCCGTTCTCCGTCGTCTGTGCGGGCACGCTGCTTTCCAGCGCACCGGCGGCTCGCCAGCCCTCGTCGGCCGATCCCCAGTCGGACTCGGCGAAGTCGGCGACCGCGCGCGGCACCGCCGTTGGTGCCTCGGACTTCGAAGGTTCCACCGAACGCTGCCGCTTGGGCAGGCCGTTCACCGTGGAGGGTTCGGACTCGTCGTGTCCCGGCTCCGCTGCCGGAACGTCCTTTGTGGAGCTCACAGGTGTGGCGTTGACGACCGTGGCCTCGGCGACCGCGGACCCGGCAACCGCGGTTCCGGTGACGGCCGGTCGCTGCGGTGTGGCGGCCGGGGTCTGGAACCACCGGGACAGGCTGTCGGCGTCGATCTCCTCGACGTCGTCCCTGATGGCCGGGAAGATCTCGGTGGCCGGGTCGGCGGGCTCGGCGGGCTTCTCCAGCGGCGGCTCGTACGAGTAACCGTCCTCAGCGGACTCCTCGGACGCCGCGACGCGAGCGGTGAACAGGCCGTCCGCGGACGTCTGCTCGATGCGGTGACGTCCGGAGGGCTCGTCGGACTCCGCCGGGGAGGACAGCAGGACCGGGTGCTCCGGCGTCCACTTCGGCACGCCGGCGAGACCCTCGTTGGTGGTCTCGACCGGGGTGGCCGCGGGAGGCAACGGCAGCGCGGGCGCGGGTCCCTTGTGCAGCAACGAGATCGGCAGGATCACCTGGGCGGTGACACCGCCTTCGATGTCGTCGTTGTTCGCGAGCGTCACCCGGATCTCGTGCCGCTTGGCGAGCTGGCCGACCACGTACAGGCCCATCTCGCGGGCCACCGAGACGTCGACCTCCGGCGGCTCGGCGAGTTTCGCGTTGGACTCGGCGATGTCGGCGTCCTGCATGCCGACGCCGCGGTCGTGGATGCGGATCGCGACCTCGCCCTTGCGGGTCTCGATCGTGCGCACGGTGACCTTGGTGGTGGGCTTGGAGAACGCGGTCGCGTTGTCGAGCAGCTCGGCGATGAGGTGCGCGAGGTCGTTGACCACGCGGCCCTGCACCATCAGGTCCGGCGTCGGCGCGATCTGGACGCGCGCGTACTTCTCCACCTCGGACACCGCGGCGCCGAGCACCTCGGCGATCGCGACCGGGCGGGTGACGCGGCGGTTGACCGTCGTGCCGGAGAGCACCAGCAGGTTCTCGCTGTTGCGGCGCATCTGCGTGGCGAGGTGGTCGAGCTCGAACAGCGACGCCAGGTGGTCCGGGTCCTGCTCGTCCTGCTCCAGCCGGTCGATCACACTGATCTGGCGTTCCACCAACGCCTGCGAGCGCCGCGACAGGTTGATGAACATGTCGTTGACGTTCGCGCGCAGGGCCACCTGCTCGACGGCGAGGCGGACGGCTTCGCGCTGCACCAGGTCGAACGCCCGCGCGACCTGACCGACTTCCTCGGTCGTGTTGAGCGGCACCGGCACGATCGCCTCTTCCGCGGCGCGTTCGGGGTCGCGGTGCGAACGGATTCGGCGGATGGCCTCTGGCAGCTGGTTGCGGGCGACGTCGAGGGCGCTGCGGCGCAGCACGCGCAGCGGGCGCAGCATCGACTGCGCGACCATCGCCATCAGGCCGAACGCGATGAGCAGCGACGCGGCGACGAGCCCGGCGTCGCGCCACGCGTCGGTGCGCGCGATGCTCGCGAGGTTCGAGGTCGTGGCGTCGGCCTGGCCCTCCAGGTCCGTGGCGACCTCGCGCAGCAGCTTCGCGGTGTCCTCGCCGACGCCGAGGACCTCGGTGTCCGGGATCGACACCGGCTTGTTCTCGGCGTCCTGCGCGAGCGCCAGCTTCACCAGGCGGTTGCGGCCGTCGACCGAGGCGCCGGAGACCTTGTCCTGGAACTTCTGCTGGTTCGCGGCGGAGGCCACGTCGTTGAACTCGTTCAGCGCCGCGTCCAGCCGGGACTGCGCGGCGCGCAGCTCGTCCGTGCCGCCGGGCGCGAAACCCTTGCGCAGCGCGGTCGCGGTGAGGATCGCGTTCTGCTGGCCGACCTGTTCCTGGGCCTGGTACAGCGCCTGCGCGGCGGCGACCAGCGGAACGATCGCCGGTTCGCTGAGACTCGAGATCGCGGCGCGGTGCACCTGGCCGAGCGCGGCGATGATCTGGTTGTAGGCCCCGATCACGGCCATGTCCGGGTACTTGGTGCTCAGGATCGTGACGCGCAAGCTCGCCAGACCGTCCAGCGACTGCAGCGACTTCCCGAACGCTTCCTTCAGGGGCGCGCTCAACGCGGTGGTCGTCGCGCCCGCGTCCCGGTACTTGCCCAGCTCCGTGTCGGTGAGGCCGGTGCGGGCGGCGTGCTCCGGGCACGCGTTCTGCCGGCCGGCGCCGACGCACTGCACAGCCCAGTCGCGCTCGACCTGCAGCGCGTTCTCCACCTTCGCGGCCTGGTGGCTCACGGCGAGCTCGCGCTGGACGGTGCCGAACAGCTCCACGTCGTCGAGCTGGGTGTTCAGGCGCAGGCCCGCGAGCGTCGCGGTGCTCAGAGCCGGAACCAGCAACACCACCGCGAGCTTGCTCCGCAGCCGCCAGTTGCGTAGACGAAACCGGTCGATGCCCCGCTGGTCCTCACGACCGCGCACCGTCAACACTCCCCGCCCCGTTTAATAGCTGCAAACCTGGTGGATCTTGGAGTAAAACGCGCCGTTCTCATACCGCCGTTCGGACGACAAAACAGCTGGTTCGAGAATCAACAACTTTGAGCTGGGCCGCTAAACGGTCCCTTGCCGATAATTCATCCGGTGGAAACAACAGCGCGGGTGACGATGATCTCGGCGCGATCACAGTCACCCGCGCTGTTCGTCAACTGCCGGAGGGCTGGATGAGCATCGGCTTGACGTCGAACTCCTTGTCGAGCAGCCCGTAGCGCTGCATCAGCTGCGGGATGCGCTGCAGCCGGGTCGCGTCGAGCGTGGTCGGGAAGGCGCCGAAGTGGACAAGAGCTGCGGTTTCCTTGTCGACCTTGGCGTACTCGACGAGCAGCGGCTCGACCGTGGGACGGTCGACGGCGTCGGCCTGGCCCTTGGCGATCGCACGCTGGAACGCGGCCACCGTCTTGGGGTTCTTCTTGGCGAACTCACCGCTGGTCGCGAAGCCCGCGATCGGGATGTTGTCCGTCGGGCCGGAAGCCGCGTCGAGGATCTTGACCTGACCGGCGGTGCGCTGGGCCTTGGTGATGAACGGCTCGACCATGAACGCCGCGTCGACGGTCTTGTTCGCGACCGCCGCCTGCATGTCCGGGAACGGCATCTCCTTGAACGTGACCGACTTCGGGTCGACGTTCGCCGCCTCCAGCGTCGCCTTCGCGGTCAGCTCCGCGATGTTCTTGAACGTGTTGATCGCGATGGTCTTGCCCGCGAGGTCCTGGGGCGACTTGATGTTGGAGTCACCGGCCGCCAAGATCAGGAACATGTCGGGTTTGGCCTGGTAGCCATCGGCGATGAGCTTGAGCCCGTCGACCGCCTTGGCCGCGTCCTTCGACTGGGCGGCGAAGAACGAGACCCAGTTGCCGAACGTCATGTCGAGCTCTTTGTTGATCAGGCCGGGGATCGCCTGAGCGCCACCCTGGATGGTCTTGAGCTCGACCTCGAGACCCTCGGCCGCGAAGTAGCCCTTCTTCTTCGCCACGTGCACGGACGCGACGTCGAGGATCGGAAGCACCCCCAGGGTGATCTTGGGCTTCTCGACCTGGCCGTTCGGGTCGGCCGCGGGCGTCTGCTCTTTGCCGCCGAGCAGTCCACAGCTCGCCACGGTGGCGAGCAGCGTGGCAAGGGCGATGCCACGGACGGCCATACGGCGGACTCTTCGAGTCATCGGGAGCACTCTCCTGTCGGAGCGGTGTCGTCGTTGCGGGGTTAACGCGACGGTCAACCACTCAGAGTAGTGATGCTGCTCCAAAAGACCCCAGTTGACCGACACGCGCAGGTTCCAGTCCACTACCTGCGGTGAGCATCTAAGCACAGCAGGTCTAGGGCGAGGAGAACCCAGTTGAAGCGCGCAGTAGCGGTCGTCGGCGCCGGGCCGGCCGGTCTGACCTTGGCAAACCTGATCCAGCAGTCAGGTATCGACTGCGTCGTCCTCGAAAAAGCTAGTCGTGCTCATGTGGAAACCCGACCACGGGCGGGCGTCCTCGAACACCGCTCCGTAACCATGCTTGAGTCCCTGGGACTCGCCGATCGTTTGCTGATGGAAGCAGACCGTCACGGAACGTGTGAATTCCGCGTGAGCGGCCAGGCGTTCCAGGTGTCGTACAGCGATCTGTACGGGGACCAGAAGCACTACGTGTACCCCCAGCAGGAAGTGGTGAAAGACCTGATCGGGTCATTCCTGGACGCTGGGGGTGACATCCGGTTCTCGGTCAGCGACGTGGAGTTGCGAGACCTGACATCTTCTGCGCCGTCCGTGCACTGGACCAGCGCGGATGGGGTACGCACGTGTGTCAGCGCGGACTTCGTGGCCGGGTGCGACGGGTTCCACGGGGTGAGCCGGCCGTCCATTCCCGAAGGCGTGCTGAAGGAATTCACCCATCAGCACGGAATCGAGTGGCTCGCCATTCTCGCGGAGGCGCCGCCGTCGACTAAAGCCATCATTTATGCATTGCACGAGGATGGTTTCGCCGGGCACATGTTGCGATCGCCTTCCATTTCCCGGTTCTACTTGCAGGTGCCGGTCGGAACTAAAGCTTCGGACTGGTCCGATGAACAAGTGTGGGAAGCGCTGCACAAGAGGTTCGCGCTGCACGACTCCACCTGGTCGCTGACCGAGGGAAAGATCATCGAGAAGCGCGTGCTGGACATGCGCAGCCACGTCGTGGAGCCCATGTCGTACGGCCGGCTCTACCTGCTGGGTGACGCAGCCCACATCATCACCCCGGTCGGCGCCAAGGGCATGAACCTCGCGATGAACGACGCCGCAACGTTCGGACGTGCACTGATCTCCTACTACGAGACCGGTTCGGAGACCGGTCTCAAGACCTACTCGGAGGACTGCCTGCGCCGCGTGTGGCGGGCCCAGGAATTCTCCCAGTGGATGGTGAACATGATCCACACCGACGTGAGCTCGCCGTTCTTCGGACGCCTGGCCCAGGCCCGGCTGGAGCACCTGGCCGAGTCGCCTGCCTACCGCGCGACCTTCGCGGAGAACTACGTCGGCCCCTGAGGGCACAAATCTCGCCCTCTGGGGTGAGTCCCCGGGGTCCCCTAACGGGTGACACCGTCCCCCTAGGGATCTCGTTTCGTCACGATCTGGGGCCAACTCCCGATGCCGGGGGATGTCGTTCATCCATACGGTTCAACACGACATCCCCCGATTCAGCTACAGGAGCTTGAGTCCCATGCAGCAGACCGCGCCCACCGAGCCCACCACGGTGCAGACCGGCCCGACGACCGTCGAGACCGGCAACACCACCGTCGAGACCGGTGGCACCACGGTGCAGACCGAGCAGATCACCCTGCACGACTTCACCCTCGGCCTGCTGACCGACCTGGACGCCCGCGAGGCGTTCCAGCAGGACCCGCTGGGCTGCCTGGAGGCCGCGGGCCTCAGCGACATCACCGCGACCGACGTGCACGAGATCCTGCCCCTGGTCCTCGACGCCGCCTCCGTGCCGAACGTCGACGCGGTCCAGGACGTCCTCGGCGGCGAGCTCCCGGCCGTCGACAGCCTGCTGCAGATCGCGGGCAACGTCGGCGGCGTGACCGGCCTGGCCGGCGCGGGCGACGTGGCCGGCCTCACCGGAATCGCCGCTCCCTCCGCCATCACCGCGCTGGTCTCGGACTTCTCCGGCCTGGGCGACGTGTCGAACACCCTCGACGCCACCGTTCTGAAGGGCACCGACGTCGTCTCGAACGTCTCGGACATCGCCACCGACAACTCGATCGTCACCAAGGTGACCGACGTGGCCAGCGTCTCCGACGTGACCACGGACGTGCACGACGTGTCCAACGTGCTCGTGAAGGACCTCGACACCGACGTCCTGACGAAGAACGTCGTCGACACCGACGTGCTCGTGAAGCACACCGACGTGCTGGTCAAGGACGTCGCGGACGTGCACGACACCGTCGACCTCAGCCACAACGTGGTGCAGGACGTCGCGCAGGTCGGCGACATCCACCACAACGTCGGCCAGGTCATCGGCGACGTCAACCTGGGCGACATCAACGTGCTCGACGGCATCGGCAACCACAACGACGTCGACGTCCACTTCTGAGCCTTCTGAACGTTCCTGGCGGTTCACGGGGGAACCGACGGCGGGCGCTCTCCTGCTCTGCCCCCGAGCGCTGAGTGCCCTCCGCTCCCCCGTTCTTGAAGGTTGTTCGCACGCCCTCCTGTGTGAACCTCGCACGGTGTCAGCTCTCTCGTTGGCTGGCGGGCCGACCCGCAGCCCTGACACCTGTGCGACGCAGATCAGCCCCGGACCGCGGCGGGTCCGGGGCTGATCTGCGTTCTCAAGCCGGGTTGTAGAGCGCGGCCAGTCCTCGTTCCATCGCCTCTCGTACGCGTCTCAGGTCCACCGGCGACCCGTGCCCTCCGCTGTCGTCAACCGCGCGCCACACCTCGGCAGGCGTGACTCCGTCGGGCAGATCCACGTACCACGCGAACCCGCGCGGCCTTGGCGGCGCACCGGCGTCCACGAGGTACGAGTTCACGAACGTGTCGATGATGTCCTGGTCGGGGTGCATCGGCGCGGGCGTGCGCACGACCCGGCGCGGTCCGGCGACCCACGCCAGCAACAGCTGATACCCGTTGTCCGGCAGGGCGAGCAGCCGCCGTTCTCCCAGCAGCACAACCCGGTCCCGCCCGCCGGACACCTCCACGGGCTCCGCGTCGACGACGAGGAACCGGTTCCAGTCGGTCACGCGACGAAGTGTCCGTCAGGAAGACACGGTTTCGCTCAGCGACTCGCGCTCCGCCGCAGCCCACTTCTCCACGTCCAGCGAAGGCTTGCCGACGTTCAGCAGCCGCGCCACCTTCGACCGCAGCGCCACGAACCCCTCGTCGGTCCGCGTCGTCACCTGGTCCCGCTCAGCGGGCAGCGGCACCTCCAGATCGGCCACCAGCCGCGCGGGAGACCCGGAGAGAACCAGGATCCGGTCCCCCAGGTACACCGACTCGTCGATGTCGTGCGTGACCACGAGAACGGTCGTGTCGTGCTCGCGGCGCACGCGGAGCAGGAGGTCCTCCAGCTCGAACCGGGTCTGCGCGTCCACCGAGGCGAACGGCTCGTCCATCAACAACAACGCGGGCCGGAAAGCCAGAGCGCGCGCGATCGCCACACGCTGCTGCATGCCACCGGAGAGCTGCCACGGCCGCTTGCGAGCAGCCGCACCAAGACCCACCCACTCCAGGGCCTCGGCGGCACGCGCACGCCGTTCAGCACGAGGAAGGCCCCGCAGCGGGAACTCCACGTTGCCCTGCACCGAGAGCCACGGGAAGAGCGAGCGCGAGTAGTCCTGGAACACCACGGCGAGGTGCGAGCCGTTCAGGGAAACGTCGCCGCGAGAGGGCGCGACGAGACCGGAGATCGTGCGCAGCAGTGTCGACTTGCCGCACCCCGACGGGCCCACCACGCACACCAGCTCGCCGGCGCGCACGGTGAACGTGAGGCCGCCGATGGCCTCGTGGTCGCCGTAGGTGTGGCCTAGGTCGGCCACCTCAAGCATGTTGCTCATCCCGACTCCTCGGTTGCCACGCCAACACCCTGCGTTCCACCGCGAGCAACGCGGTGTTGAGTCCGTAGCCGAGCACGCCCAACAGGACGATGCCGGCCCACATGCGCGTGTAGTCGAACTCGCGCTGTGCCTGCATGAGCTGCGAACCGATGCCGTTGTCCGTGCCCACCAGCTCGGAGATCACCATCAGCACCAACGACAAGGACAAGGAAACCCGCAGGCCCGCGAAGATCTTCGGGGAGGCGGCGGGCAGCACCACACCCAGAACCCATTGCCAGCGCGGGATCTGGAAGACCGCGGAAGTGTCCACTTTGGTCACGTCGACCGAACGGGCACCGTCCACGCTGTTCAGCAGCACCGGCCAGATCACGCCGAAGACGATCGTCGCGAGCTGCATCGAGGTGCCGCCGCGGAACAGCAGCAGGAACACCGGCACCAGCGCGGGCGGCGGGATCGAGCGCAGGAACACCAGCAGCGGGCCCGCGTACTCCATCGCCCGGTCCGAGCGGCCGAGCAGCAGCCCGAGCGACACGCCGATCACCGAGGCCAGCGCCCAGCCGCCCAGCAGCCGCTCCACGGACGGCACCACGTGGTCGAAGAAGTTCGCCGGTTCGAGCACCCACCACTCCCACGCGGCGGCCAGAATTGCCGAGGGAGGCGGGAAGAACGGGTCGTCGGCGAGCCAGCCGAGCAACTGCCACACGGCGACCAGACCGGCGAACACAGTCCACCGCTGCAGGAACCTGGTCACCAGGCCACCCAACGCCGGCGGACGCGCTCCAGGCCGCTGTTCAGCAGAACGCCGATCGCGCCCGCGACCACGGTGCCGACCAGCACCTGGTCCATCCGGCCCGGTCCGCTGCGGCCCTCCATGATGAAGTAGCCCAGACCGATCTGGCTGCCCGCCATCAGCTCCACGCTCACCATCACGATCAGCGCGGTCGTCGCCGCGAGCCGGATTCCGGTGAGGACGAACGGCAACGCGCTGGGCAGAGCCACCCGGAACAGCACGCCGAACCGGCCCGTTCCGAAAACCCTTGCTGTGTCAACGAGAAGCGGGTCCAGTTCGTCGAGCGCGTAAATGGTGTTGAACAGGATCGGCCACAGTGCCGCGTACACGGCCAGCGTGATCTTCGTTTCCGGGCCGAAGCCGAGCATCACCAGTGCGAGCGGAATCAGTGCCACAGAAGGGATCGGGCGCAGGAACTCGATGACCGCGCGCGTCGCGTGCCGGACCGCCGGAACGCTGCCGAGCACGAGTCCACTCGGCACCGCGATGGCGACGGCGATCACGATGGCGATCAGCACTGCCAGCACCGTTGCCACGACATGACTCAGAAAGGAAGGAGAGGTCAGTTGCGTGACCAGTTCACCGAACACGACGGACGGTGGCGGCAGCGAGTCCGCAGGGAGGAGCGGAGAGCGTCCTAAGAGCTCCCACAGCGCGAGAAACCCGGCGATGCCGAGGAGTCCCCTTGTGAACGCACGCACTCGGTCACCCTAGAGAGTGGATCTCCCGTTCACAATGCGTGCTTGCTCAACTCCGGGTTGTTTCCCACACTTCAGCGCGTTCCGCACACCTTGACGCGCTCCACTTCGCCGAAGCTCTTCACCCATTCGGAGTCCGTGAGCCGCGCTTCGTCTTTTTCACACATCTTCTTGATGATGCGGCCGGCGTCGAGGACGTACGGCAGCAGCTCGGGGTTGTCCGCACCGGAGCGAACGAGGAAGTCGCCGTACTGCGGCCGGTACATCGGCTGCACGCCCCGGCCCTGCCCGGTCACGTACGCGAGCCGGTCCGCGGGGCGTCCGGACGTGTACAACTGCTGCACCTCGAAGATGTTCTCGCGCACCACGGCCACGCGGCCGTCGTCGGTGAACGTCACGTGCGCGTTCGACCTCGTCACGCTGTCGACCGTCGCGCGCAGCACCGGGGCTCCGCTGGGCACGCGCTGCCAGACCTGGACGATGCCCTGCGGCGAGTGCTCGACGGCGAGCCAGCGGCCGTCGCTGCTGTAGGTGAGGCTGCGGACGTAGACGTTCTGCGGCAACGGCGGCGCGGCGGAGGTGAAGGTGCCGCCGACGTTCCAGAACTCGAGTGTCGTCGTGCTCCTGGTCGCGTCCCACACCCCGGTCGCGAGCTCGCGGCCGTCGTAGCTCAACGCCATGGTCCCGGCGTCGCGCACCGAGGCGGGCAACGGCAGCGGGCGCGGGTGCCTCGGGTCGCCGAGGTCGTACAACGCGGTGCGTTCGGTGCTGTCCGGCGTCGGCAGCCCGAACTCGTCGACCCCGCCGATCTTGCCGGCGACCCGCGAGCCGTCCGCGCTGATGTCCATGACCCGGAACCGGTCGTCGAGCGCGGTGAGATAGGTGATGTCGTTGGCGCTCTTGACGTCCCACAGGTGCTGACGGCCGGTGGCGTCCTTCGTGACGGCGCGGTGCTCGGCCAGCTTGACGACCGTGTGCCGGTCGAAGAACCGCTTGCCCGGCAGCGCGCGGTCCTCGTCGAGGCTCCACATGCGGTCGGTGCCGTCCTCGTCGGTCACCGCGGCCAGCTCGCCACGCGGCGCGACCTGCACGCTCGCGTTGTCCGCCGGTGTACCGGTGAACGGGATGCCGTGCGTGACCGCGTTGGCCAGCCGCAGCACCTTCTCGGCCTCGATCGACGGGTTGACCGTGTAGCCGACCAGCGCGTACTTGTCCGCGTACGGCTGCCGCTGCTCCATCAGCGCCTCGGACTCGGAGATCGCCTTGCCGCCGAGCTCCCGGTCGTGCAGCTCGGTGAGCTTGCGCTCGTTGGCCAGCGCGTAGACGACGGTGCCGGGCACGAGTGCGAGCAGCACGGCCATCACCGCGATCAACGCCGTGGAGCGCCGCGTCTCGCGTCTGGCGCTGATGTCGACGAACCGGCGTTCCTGCACGGTCAGGAAGTCGCCGAGGTCCTTGGCCTTGCGCAGCCGCGCGCCCCGGTAGAGCGCCAGCGGGTCGCGCTCGCTCGCCTCCCACAGCTCGATCGCGGTGACGAGCTGCTGGTGCGTGCCGAGGTTCTCGCGTTCCTCGTCGATCCACTCGGTGAGCCTGGGCCAGCGCAGCACCGCGTCGTGGGCGAGCTCGGCGCCGTCCTCGGTCAGCGTGACCAGCCTGGCCTTGGCGAGCAGGCCGAGCAGCCGCGGGTCGAGGTCGAGCCTGCGGGTTCTGCGTTGGGCGATTCCGTTGCGCTGCAGGGAAACCAGCCGCAGGAAGACTCTCTTCGCCGCTCTTCTGTCGTCCTCGTCCAAGCCCTCGAAGAAACCGGTCGCCGCCCGCGCGACGACGTGCTCGATGCCGCCGGCCTCCTCGAACCCGGCCTGCGACAACGTCATGCCGCGCTTGCGCCGCCACGTCTCGGTGAGCACCTGCTGCACCAACGGCAGCGCGTGCTGGTTCGCGGCGTCCGCGACCAGCCGGGCGATCACCGCGGTCTCGACGGTCGCGCCGATCTTCGCGGCGGGCTCGGTGATCGCACGGCGCAACTGGTCCGCGCTCATCGGCTCGATGACGATCTCGTGGCCGCCCAGGTCCGCGCACCGGTCCCGCTGGTCCGCGCGGACCGCGACGACGACGTGCGGGCAGCGGGTCAGGGCGGTGACGAAGTCCTGCTGGTCCAGCGCCTGCTCGAAGTCGTCGACGAGCAGCGTGAGGCCGGGCCGGTGCTGGCGGATCCGCAGCCGGACGTGGTCGGGGTCCTGCCGGAACTCGTCGGCGAGCTGCTCACCGGTGGTGTTCTCGAAGACCTCCGCGAGGGCGGCGGCCAGGTCTTCGAGCGCGTTCTCGCCGGGCGTGATCACCACTGCGTCGTCGAGGGCGGGTTTGAGGCCGGCGGCGAGAAGGGAGGTCCGGCCCGCGCCCGACGCTCCGACGAGCACGGTGAGCGGCTTGGTCCTGGTCGACTCGACGATCTGCTCGACGAGGCACTCACGCCCGAAGAACCTCTTCGCGTCGTCCTCGCCGAACGGCTCGCGCCCTGGATACGGTGTGTTGGGATGCAGTGGCAGAGCGTGTTCGGCGGCGAGCTCACGCCACCTGCGGGTCCAGGGCGCGGGATCGCCCTCGCAGGCCCGGACGAAAGCCAGCGTCAGCGCGAGCGACGGCAGCTTGCGCCCGCCCGCCGCGTCGGACAACGCCGTGGGCGAGTAGTTGGCCCGCCGAGCCAGCTCGCGATAGCTCGGTTTACCGGCGTGGTCACGCAGTCTGCGCAGGTCACCGGCGAACTTCAACAGCGCGGTGTCCTCCGGACCCAGCGGTCGTTCCCCTCGTGGCATGCCGCCTCCCGGCCGGATTGTCCACCAGAGGTTCGCCCGGCGTCTAACACCCCGCTAACCCGTCACCATCCGGACGATCGCCTGGGATCGGTCAACCCCGCGAGCTGGAGCTGGAAAACCCCCGGTTCAGGCGTGGGAGCGGGCTGCGGAGGGTTGTCCGGGTTGCGGAACGTGCCGGTCCCTCGCCGTACGCCGAGCGCGTACAGCGACAGCTCGACAATCTCAGTCACGGCACGGCGGCGCGAAGTCGAGGTCGCCGAAGTACCGCTCCCACTCCTCGCGGGTCATCTTCTTGATCACCTGCTCGCAGATCCGCACCGCCGGATCGCGCAGGTCGACGTTCCACAGCCGCACCGCCTTGTCCGCGCCGCCCGTCACCACCTCGTCGCCCTTGGGCGTGAGGCCGACCGCGGCGACCGGCCCGACGTGAGCGCGCAGCAGGGCCTGCTCCACCGGGTCGTGCTGATCTTTGAGCCGCCAGAGGCGCACCAGGCCGTCGTCCGTGGCCACCGCGACGCTGTCGGTGCCGAGCCAGGCCGAGGTGATCGCACCGCCGCCGGACGGGATCTCGGCGCGCAGCACGGGATCGCGCGGGTCGGTGGTGTCCCAGACGTGGACCGCGGTGGTGGCGGTGGTCAGGAGGAGGTTCTGGCCGGCGAACTGGGCCGAGCCGGCGAACTCCTTGGTCAGGGACACGAGTTCGGGGCTGCGCGGGTCCGAGACGTCGACGAGGTGGACGGAACGACCTGTGGTGGTGGCGGCGAGGAGGTGGCCGTCCTCGCGGAAAGCCATGCCCGCCAGCGGACCCAGGTCGAGCTGGGTGCTGAGCAGCAGCTTGGGGTGCTCGCTGCGCAGGTCGGTCCAGAAGCTCAGCGCGCCGTCGTGGTCGGTGGTGACGAGAGTCGTGCCCTGCCAGGCGATCGCGGTGGCGCGGGCCGGGAGGGCGGCCAGCTCGCGGGGTTTGCCGAGCGAGACGTCGACGACGTGCACCGCGCCGTCGTCGCCCGCGGAGGCGACCAGGCCGCCGGTCGGGTCCATGGCGAGCGCGGTCACGGCTCCGGAATGCCTGGTGGCTTCGTGGGACGTGCGCGGGGACGGCAGGTCGTCGAGGTCCGTCAGCTCCACCGTGCCGTCGCGGTGACCGGTGACGACCTGTTGCTGGGTCGGGCCGACGACCAGTGCGGTGACTTCGGCCTGGGCGTTCCACAGGACCTGGGTGGGCACGTCCTCCTGGCGCAAACCGTTGCGCGCCTGGGACAACGGCACGAGCTGATACGCGGCGAGGGCCACCTGCTGGGCCAGGTCGGGGTTGGTGGAGCGCAACGCGGCGGCCTCCCCCACGGCTTTCAGGACGACGGCGGCGGCACGTTGTTCGGCAGCGTTCTCACTGGCCTGCAAGGCGAAGACGGTCGAGCTGGCGGCGATCACGAGCAACGTCGCCAACACGGCGAACAGCTGGCGCTGGCGGCGGGTGCGTCTTCGTGCGCTCGTGGAGACTTCTTCCTCGGCGGCGAGGCTGGCCGCCAGGAACGCGCGTTCCCTGGAGTTCAACGCGAGGCCGGGCGGGACGTTGGTCAGTCGGCGGCCGCGGAACAACGCGCCGGGGTCGCGGTCGAGTGCCTCCCAGGTCTGCGTGGCGTGCGTGAGTTCGCGCTGTGCCTTGATGTTCTCGCGGTCTTCTTCGATCCACCCGTGCAGCGCGGGCCAGCTGCGGATCAACGCCTCGTGCGCCAGTTCGACGCCGTCGCGGTCGATGACGACGAGCCGGGCGGCGGCCAGCGCCAGGACCACGTCCTCGTCGGCTTCGAGCTCGTCCTGGTGAGCACGACGTTTCGTGTCCTCGGCGGTGACGAGCCGGAGCAGGATTCGTTTCGCCTGCTCCTGTTGCGCGGGCGTGAGGCTGTCGAAGACCTCCTGCGCGGTGCGGGCGACGGCGTGCTCGACGCCGCCGACCTCCTCGTACGCGGACAGCGTGAGCGTCATGCCGCGGCGGTGCAGCCAGGTCTCCGCGAGTGCGTGGGACAGCAACGGCAACACCGCTGCCTGCCCCACCGCGTCGGCCATCAGCCTGGCCAGCAACGAGGTCTCGATCTTGGCGCCCGCGACGGCGGCGGGTTCGGTGATGGCGAGGCGCAGCTCGTCGGGCGTCATCGCGCCGACCATGACCTGGCTGCTCTTCAGCACCTCGACGAGCTCGGGATAGTGCGCGCAATGCCCGTAGTAGTCGGCGCGCACGCCGATGACGACCTTCGTGCAGTTCGTGAGCGCCGCGATGAGCCACGTGCGCAGCTCTTCGCTGCGGCACAACGTGAACAGCTCCTCGAACTGGTCCACGACGACGAGGTGCTCGTGCTTCTGGGGCAGCACCTCCGGATCTTTCAGCTCGTCGGCCAGCTCCACCGCGTCCGCCCCGGTGAGCAACGCGAGCGCGATGGCGCACTCCTCCACCGGGTTCGCACCGGGCGTGAACAGCAGCACCGGTTCTCGGGTGCGGGCGATGAGACCGGCCCGCAGCAACGACGACTTCCCCACGCCCGACGGCCCGAACACGCCGGTGAACCGGTTCTTCGTGGCGAGCAGCTCGGCCGTCAGCCGCTCGCGTCCGAAGAACTTCGGCGCGTCACCCGGCTGGAACATCGCCAGCCCGACGTACGGGCTGTCGTTCGCCCCGTGCGGTGCCGACTCGGCGACCTCGTGCCACCGCCGCACCCATTCCTCCGGGTCGGCGTCGCACGCTTTGACGTACGCCTTCGTCACCGCGAGGCTCGGCAGCTTCCGCCCGCCGGCCGCCTCGGACAACGCGGCCGCCGAGTAGTGCGCCCGCCGGCTCAGCTCCCGGTAGGTGGGGCTGCCCGCCCGCTCCCGCAGCCGGCGCAGATCCGCGGCGAACTGCAGCAGACCGCTCTCGCCCTGGTCGAGAGGGCGTTCCCGTCTCGGCATCCCGTCATTGTTCAGAGAACTTTGTTCAGCGGCCAACGCGTGACCGTGAACAACCCGTTCGCCCTAACGTCGGAGGTTGGGGAAAAGCCCGGTGCTTTCGCCCCGAACCGGCGCCGGAGTGGCCGTGGGTGGCCTCGCGTTGCTGCCACCCACGGCTCAGCTTCCCGCCGGCACCCATGTCCGCAGTTGTTGTCAACCTCCGGACACCGACCGCGGACAACGAGGTCGTCCCTAAATTCGGTGGTACCGATGACGAGGGGACGCTCGCGATGTCCGTTGACTCAGTCACTGATCCTCCGGCCACAACCGCCCGGATGGTCTGCGAGATGGTGCGCGGCGTCCTGCTGAACTGGCCGGGCGAACCGCCCAAGCGCATCCCGGCCGGCACGAAGTTCATGGTCGAGGAGTGGGTCGGCGAGGGCTGGTACCGCGGCCGGCTCCCGGACGACCCGAGGCCCACGCAGATGCACGCACGGGACCTCGGTCTCCCTTCCGGCTCCTGATCTCAGCACACCGGCACGCGCTCGACGTCCGAGAGGTACTTCGCCCAGGCCGCGTCGGACAGCTCCGGGTCGCCGTCGCAGAGGTCGCGGATCGTGCGGTCCACGTCAGTCGCCGGTCGGCTCGGGCGGGGCGGCGATGGCACGCCGGCGTCGTTCCCGCTCCTGGTCGTCGCCGTCGCAGACCCTGACGTGGGCCAGCGTGGCGGCGAGCGTCAGCAGCTTCTTGCCGCTGGCGGCGTCGGAGAGCGTCGCCACCGAGTAGTGCGCGCGTGCAGCGAGGGCTCGGTACGACGGTTTGCCCGCCTTGTCGCGGAGCTTGCGGAGATCGGCGGCAAAGCTGCCGAGCTCGGTCTCTTCGCTGTCCAGCGGGCGTTCGGTGCGTGGCATGTCGGTCTCCCCATGTGACCGCTTGTCCACACCCTGTTGTTCAAAGCGCATGGCCGACCCCTTACAACGTGTTCGCTCGTAGCGTTTTCGCTGCAGGTGGTGATCGGGGGATCGCAAGCGCCCCTCCGGTTCTTGGGGGACCGGAGGGGCACGGGGATTGACTCAGAGTGTGATCAGAGACCGACGAGCTTGTAAAGGCCGCCGACTTCCTGGCGGTTCAGCACGCGCATCGAGCCGGGGCGCTGGTTGCCGAGGGAGACGTCACCGACCGCGACGCGCACCAGCGACTGCACCGGGTAGCCGACGTGCTCCATCAGGCGGCGCACGATGTGCTTGCGACCCTCGTGCAGCACGATCTCGACGAGCGCCTTGCCGGGGACGGCGCTGATGAGCTTGAAGGAGTCGACCTTGACCGGGCCGTCGTCGAGCTCGACGCCCGCCTTCAGCTTCTTGTTGAGACCCTTCTCGACCGGGCCGGGCACCTCGGCGAGGTAGGTCTTCTTGACGTTGTAACTCGGGTGCATCAACCGGTGCGCGAGCTCGCCGTCGTTGGTGAGCAGCAGCAGGCCCTCGGTCTCGGCGTCGAGCCGCCCGACGTGGAACAGCCGCTCCGCGCGGTTGCGGACCAGGTCGCCCACGCACGGGCGGCCCAGGTCGTCCTCCATCGTCGACAGCATGCCGAACGGCTTGTTCAGCGCGATCGTCACGACGTCCTCGCGGATCTGCACCCGCACGCCGTCGACGTGCACGACCGCCGTCTCGGGGTCGATCCGGCGCCCCTGCTCGCGCACGACCTTGCCGTCGACCTGGACGCGGCCCTGGTCGATCAGCTCCTCAGAAGCGCGGCGCGAGGCGATCCCCGCCTGTGCGAGCACCTTCTGCAGGCGCACGCCCTCGTTCTCAGACATCGTCGATCGCATCCACTTCGGGCAGCAGCGGCGCGATTGGAGGCAGGTCTCGCAGTGACGAGAGCCCCAACCGCTCCAGGAACAGTTCGGTCGTGCGGTACAGGATCCCACCCGTGTCGCTGTCCGTGCCCGTCTCCTCGATGAGCCCCCGCGCGACCAGGGTCCGGATCACACCGTCCACGTTGACGCCGCGAACCGCCGCGATCCGCGCCCTCGTAACAGGCTGCCGGTAGGCGATCACCGCGAGCGTCTCCAGGGCCGCGCGGGTGAGTTTCGCGCGCTGGCCGTCGAGCAGCAGCTTCTCCACGAACGGGGCGTACCGGTCTCGCGTGTAGAACCGCCAGCCGTCCCCCGCCCTGCGCAGGTCGATGCCACTGCCGGACTCGGTGTACCGGGTGGAGAGTCTACGGAGTGCCTCCTTGATTCGCTTAACCGGCTGCTCAAGGGCACTGCTGAGCTGGTCTTCGGCGATCGGGCTGTCCACGACGAGCAGCACGGACTCGAGCGCGGCCTCGAACTCGGCGTCGTCGGCGAGGTCCGGCAGGCCTGAGTCCTCGATCGCTTCTTCGGGGGCGGCCGCGAGCAGCTGGGCTTCGAGCTCGGCGGCGTCGGCGGCGTCCTCGGGGTCGGCCACGGGTTCCGGCTCTGCCTCGGCGGGCTCGGCGGCGTCCTCGGCGGCGTCCTCGGGGTCGGCCACGGGCTCCAGCTCTGCCTCGACTGGCTCGGCGGCGGCGGGCTCGGCGGCGTCCGAGTTGTCCACAGGCTCGGCCTCTGACGTGGCGTTTTCGTCGGTGCCGCCCGATAGACTGGAAACCGGGGGGACCCCCGCAGCCTCGTGCTCAGCAACTTCGGCCCCGACGGCCTGCGCAAGCTCCTCGGGCTCAACAGCTTCAGGCTCGACCTCCGCCTCGGACGCGGCGGCTTCCGGCTCGCCCGCTTCCGGCGCAGCAGCGGTGCCGCCTTCGCCTTCGTGGTCGTACGCCGGGCCGGGGTTCTCGACCTCTGCCGCGTCCGGTCCCACCAGTGGCTCGCTCATCAGCCGTAGTCCTCGTCCTCGTCGCCGGCGTGCACCTGTGCCTGCGCTTCCTCCAACGTCCCACCGACCCACGTCACCTGCAGCGGCCCGAGCGGGTCCTCCTGCTCGAAGGCCAGCGACTTCTCCCGGTACAGCTCCAGCAGCGCCAGGAACCGCGCCACGACCTCCATCGTCTCGGTGCAGTCCGCCACGATCTCCGAGAACGACGTCGTGCCACGCTCGATCAGCAACGCACGCAAAGCATCCGCGGTCTCGCGGATCGACACCCGGTGCTGGTGGATGTGATCGACCGACAGGGTCCGCTTCTGCTTCGGCCGGAACGCGGCCGCCGCGATCAGGGCGAACTTGTCCGGCGTCACCCCGAGCATCACCTCGGGCAGCAGGCCCTCGAACCGGGGCTCCAGCGACACCGACCGCGGATACCGCCGGAAAGCACCCTGCTCCAGCTCGGCGAAAAGGGCCGCCACCTGCTTGTACGCCCGGTACTGCAGCAACCGCGCGAACAGCAGGTCACGCGCCTCCAGCAACGCGAGGTCGTCCTCGTCCTCGACATCACCGGCAGGCAGCAGACGGGCGGCCTTCAGGTCCAGCAACGTCGCCGCGATCACCAGGAACTCGGTGGTCTCGTCGAGGTCCCAGTCGGAGCCCATCGCGCGGATGTGCGCGATGAAGTCGTCGGTGACCGTGTGCAGCGCCACCTCGGTGACGTCCAGGGTGTGCTGCGAGATCAGCTGCAGCAGCAGGTCGAACGGGCCCTCGAAGTTCGTGAGCCGAACCTTGAACTTGCCGTCGTCGACCGGAGCGTCAGGAACTTCCTCTGTCACTGCTCGCGCAACCTGCGTACCAGCAACGACGCGTCACCGTGCGTCTCGAGGTCGTCCAGCACGATCGCGATCGCCTCGCGCACGACACGCCCGCGATCGACGCCCAGGCCGTGCGAGCCGCGCAGCAAGAGCCGCGCCTGCTCCAGCGCCATCAGCTCCTCGTCGGACACGTACACCGTGATCTTCGTGGTGTGCTTCGTGCGTCCCGAGCCACGACGCTGCTGCGGCGGCTCAACCGAGTCAGAAACATCGGAAGGCGCAGGAGAAGAGGTCAGCCGGAAGAGCTCAGCCGCCCCCGGCAGTGAAGGGCGACGGCTCACCGGGCGATCACCTCGCGGGCCAAAGCGCGGTACGCGTTGGCACCGGAAGAACGAGGGGCCCACCGCGTGATCGGCTCACCCGCGACGGTCGTCTCCGGGAAGCGGACCGTGCGGTTGATGACCGCGTCGAACACGATGTCGCCGAACGCCTCCACGACGCGGGCCATGACCTCGCGCGAGTGCAGCGTGCGCGGGTCGTACATCGTGGCGAGGATGCCGGTGATGTTGAGCTTGGGGTTCAACCGTTCCTTGACCTTCTCGATGGTGTCGATGAGCAGCGCCACCCCGCGCAGCGAGAAGAACTCGCACTCCAGCGGGATCAGCACTCCGTCCGCGGCCGCGAGGGCGTTCACCGTGAGCAGGCCGAGCGAGGGCTGGCAGTCGACCAGCACGTAGTCGTAGTGGTCGATGACGGGGCGCAACGTGCGCACCAGCGTGTGCTCACGCCCCACCTCGGACACGAGCTGGATCTCCGCCGCCGAGAGGTCGATGTTGCTCGGCAGCAGGTCCATGTCGTCGACCATGGTCTTGCGGATGACGTCGCCGACGGCGGTGTCACCTTCCATGATCACGTTGTAGATCGTGGTCTCCAGCTGGTGCGGGTGCACGCCGAGACCGACCGACAGCGCGCCCTGGGGGTCGAAGTCCACCAGGAGCACGCGTCTGCCGTACTCAGCGAGGGCCGCGCCCAGGTTGATGGTCGACGTCGTCTTGCCGACGCCGCCCTTCTGGTTGCACACCGCGAGGATCTTCGCCGGGCCGTGGTGCAGCAGCGGCGGCGGATCCGGGATGTAGCGGCGTGGTCTGCCCGTCGGGCCGATTCCATCGCGCTGTTCCTGAGCGACGTCGTCCACCGGCGCGGCGTGCGGAGCCAGGTTCAGATCGGCACGGGGCGCGAAAGCGTGCTCCGGTGTCGACATGGCTGGCGTTCCCTCACTGGTCGTAGTCGTCTCTCCGGGCGCAGCCTAGGCCGCACCCGTGCGAGCGGCAACGCGCCTCGCCGAGCTTTGTCAAGACTTTGTTACGCCGGAACATCCGCTCGTGTACGCCTGTCGGCCGCGGAAAGCACCACGTCGAGCAGGCCCGGGAAGAGAAGATCCAGGTCGTCCCGGCGCAGCGACACCCACCGCTGGTTGCCGCGGCAACGTGTTCGGGTGATGCCAGCTTCGCGCAACACGCGCAAGTGCTGGGAAAGGGTCGACTTCGCCACGTCAACCTCGAAGGCCCCGCACAGCCGTTCCCCGCTCAACTGGATCTGGCGCACGACCGCGAGCCGGGTCGGGTCGCTCAGCGCGTGCAGCACGGCGGCTAGATCGATGGCCTGTGGGGACGGCTCGTCCAAGTTCGGCACTCGTCCACCGTACCCGTGGAAGCCTCATGTTCCAGTGGCCCGAGGGTGTGCAGTTGCGTAGACCTCCCTCAAAGTCGTAACGGTTACCAGTGTGTACACCTGAGTGGTCGTAACCGATGCATGCCCGAGAAGTTCCTGCACCACCCGAACGTCCGCACCCCCTTCCAACAGATGGGTGGCGAACGAATGCCGCAACGTGTGCGGTGACACCGCGGCGGTGATTCCGGCATCCTCCGCGGCGGTCTTCAGCACCGTCCACGCGCTCTGCCGCGAGAGCCGTCCACCGCGTGCGTTCAAGAACAACGCAGGCGTCCCACGACCCTTCGCCGCCAACGCCGGCCGAGCGCGCACCAAATAGGCGTCCACTGCGGCCAGTGCCGGTCGTCCCACCGGAACCAGCCGCTGTTTCCCGCCTTTTCCGTCCAGCAGCACTGTCCGTTCGGAAGCGTCGATGTCGTCCACATCGAGCCCGACGACCTCGGAGATCCGCGCGCCCGTCGAGTACAGCAACTCCAGCAACGCCTTGTCCCGCAGGTTCCCCACGGTGTCGAGCAGCGTAAGGACATCGTTGACCGGTAATGCTTTCGGCAGCCGCTTAGGAGGCGACGGCGGGTGCACGGCCCGTGCGGCGTCATGCGGCACAACGCCTTCCCTGTGCGCGAAGCGGTGCAACCCGCGCACGGCAACCAACGTGCGAGCCGCCGACGACGCCGCAAGGCCACTCTCGCGCAACGCCGCCAGGAACTCGCTCACCTGGATCTCGGTCACCGCGCCCAGATCCGTGACACCTAGACCTTCCAGGTGCTCGGTGTACCGGCGCAGATCGCGTGTGTAGGAGTCGAGCGTGTTGCGTGCCGTGCCGCGTTCGACGGCGAGGTGGTCGAGATAGCTCGCCACCAGATCAACGATCACGCCAGCCCTTCCAGAACTATCTCGCCATCGCGCGCGTTGACACCCTTCGCCAGCGCCGGATCGTCCGCCACAGCTCGTTCAAAACCCTTGTCCGCCAACGCGAGCACATACGGCAGCGTCACGTTCGTCAGCGCGTACGTCGACGTGTTCGGCACCGCGCCGGGCATGTTCGCGACGCAGTAGAACACGGAGTCGTGCACGCGATAGGTCGGGTCGTCGTGCGTCGTCGGCCTGGTGTCCTCGAAACAGCCGCCCTGGTCGACCGCGATGTCCACGAGCACGCTGCCGGGACGCATCCTGGCCACCAGCTCGTTGCTGACGAGCTTCGGCGCCTTCGCCCCCGGCACCAGCACCGCGCCGACCACCAGATCCGCCCACCGGCAGGCCTTCTCGACCTCGTAGACGTTCGACGCGATCGTCTGCAGGTGCCCGCGGTAGGTGAAGTCGATCTGCCGCAACCGGTTGACGTTGTTGTCCAGCACGATGACCTCGGCCTGCATGCCGACCGCCATCGTCGCCGCGTTCATCCCCGCCACCCCCGCGCCGATCACCGCGACCTTGCCCGCCGCCACGCCAGGAGCGCCGCCGAGCAGCACACCCCGCCCGCCTTGGGCCCGCTCCAGGCAGTGCGCGCCGACCTGAGCCGCCATCCGCCCGGCGATCTCGCTCATCGGCGCGAGCAACGGCAGCGACCCGTCCGGCAGCTGCACCGTCTCGTAGGCGATGGCGGTGATACCGGCGTTGACGATCGCCTTGGTGCACTCCGCGCTCGCCGCGAGGTGCAGGTACGTGAAGAGCACCTGATCACGGCGCATCCGGTGGTACTCGGGCTCGATCGGCTCCTTGACCTTCAGCACCAGGTCGGCGAGACCCCACACCTCGTCGGCGGTGGCGGCGATGCGCGCGCCCGCGGAGATGTACTCGTGGTCCGGAAAAGACGAGCCCGCACCGGCGTCGTGCTCGATGACGACCTCGTGCCCGCGGCGCACCAGCTCGACCACGCCCGCAGGGGTGATGGCGACGCGGTACTCGTGGTTCTTGATCTCCTTTGGGACACCGACCAGCATCGTCGCAGCGTATTCCCGATATCGATCTCCTGCATCGGATAACGTGCTCAGCCGTGTCAGAAGCATTCGGGCCAGAGCAGCAGCGCATCGGCAACCAGCAGCGCGAAGAGGCGATCACCGCGCTCAACGACCACTTCGCGCTGGCGCGGCTCGACATCGGCGAGTACCAGGCACGGGTGAACCGCGCGTCCGCCGCGCAGTCCTACTTCGAGCTGGCAGAACTGTTCCGCGACCTGCCGCAGCCGCACCCGCCGTTCCTCGCGCCGCCGTCCGCGCCGTTCGCCGCCGTGCCCCCGCCGCCTCCGGGCTTCCCGCCCCCGCCCCAGCCGCAGCCCACGCAGGCGTACTACCCGCCGCCCACGGGCCAGCAGTACGCCGTTCCCCCGCCGCCTCCCGGCATGATGCCGCCGGGCATGGGCTACCCGAACCCGTCCGCGCCGTACGGCTACCACCCGGTCACCGGGATCCCGTACTCGGACAAGTCGAAGGTCGCCGCGGGCGTGCTGCAGCTGTTCCTCGGCCACTTCGGCGTCGGCCGCTTCTACATGGGAGACACCGGGATCGGGGTCGCGCAGCTGCTGACCTGCGGTGGTTGCGGGATCTGGGCGTTGATCGACGGGATCATGATCCTGGTCAACGGCGGCACCGACGCCGAAGGGCGCCAGCTCAGGGACTAGGTGACTCGGCGGCCGCCTTGATCGAGGCGGCCTCCGTCTCCACGTACCGCCTGGTCAGCGACTTCGACATCAGCCAGCCGATCCCGGCGAGCGCACCGGACACGGTCAGGGCGAGGGTGAGCCGGCTCCCGTCGGGGTGCGGTTCCACGTCGTGCGAGGCGACGACGGTGACACCGGCCGTCTTCGACTCCCAGGTGTACGAAGTTCCGCCGGTCAGCTCGGTCACCGTCCACACCGCCGGGGACAGCTTCGGCTGCGACAACTTCGTGCGCGAACCGAGTGCCAGCGGTCCGTCGTCGAGCCGTTCCACGGAGTCGACCGTCGGAATCCGCTCCGGCCAGCGCTCGACGTCGACGATCAGTTCCCAGACGCGTTCGGGCGGGGCCGCGATGACGACGGTGTGCTGCAGGCCGGGCATGGCCAGAGCCTAGATCCCGGCGAGATTGCGGGCCACGCCCCAAACAGCCGCAACGGCGATGACGGCGACGCCGACCGGCTTCGGCACGGTTCGCCGCTGGCCTGTCCACTTGTCCCGCGTCCACCGCGAAAACAGCCACACGGCCAACGGCACCCCAAGCACCAACATGACCGCGTTGAAGTGGAACGCCGCCACCACATCCCCGTGCAGCAACGCGTGCACCATCCGCGTAACCCCGCACGCCGGGCAGTTCAACCCCGTCAACCAGTTGAACGGGCACTTCGGCAACAGGTTCCCGGGCTTGTTCGGATCCACGAACATCAACAACGTGGCCCCCGCCGCCGCCCCGGCGAGGGCGTGTCCGGATGGCTGGGGTTCGGCACGGCGGGCTGCCTCGACGTCACCCCGCTGGTCGGCGTCTGCTTCCGCCGCTACGACGACG